>NZ_JBIVGN010000024.1:0-74981 GCF_044748705.1 Pseudomonas sp. NPDC089758 | reverse complement strand
TCGCACGAGTGGCATTCGCCCTGATGAGAAATCAGGACGAATACGTTACCAAAGGCGGGAAAATGGCTTGCTGATAACCATAGAATCTCCCACAGAAACCGCGCAGTTCTTGAGGCTTGCGCTATCCCTGCAGGACCCGGCGTGCCGGCGATGGATACAGCGCAATCCTGGAGGCCTACGCAGTACCTGCAGGAGCCGGCTTGCCGGCGATGGGCTGCATGGCAGCCCTGATTACGCTGGCTGAAATCAGTACGTTGCCCGTACCGTCAGCATGAAGTTGCGCGGATCGCCGTAGTAGTTGCCATAGGTCGAGGTACCGACGGTCTGGTAGTACTTCTTGTCGAACAGGTTGTTGCCGTTGAGAGTCACGTTCCAGTGCTCGTCGATGCGGTAGTCGACCATCGCATTCCAGATCGCATACCCGCTCTGCTGGTATTCGAAAGGCACATTGGACTGCACCACGTTGCCCAGGCCGTCATAGGTCGCAGCAGTACCGCTGACCTTGGTCGCGCTCTGGATGTCCACACCACCCCCGACGCGGAAGTCGTTCAACACACCGGGCAGGCGGTAGGTGGTGAACAGCTTGGCCATGTGCTTGGGCGTGACCGTGCTCAACGCAGAGCCAGTGTCGCGGTTCTTGTTGATGTTCAGGGTGTAGCTGGCCATCATCATCCAATCCGGCAGGATTTCGCCGGAGATTTCCATGTCGATGCCCTTGCTGATGGTTTCCCCACCATTGACGTAACAGCAGTTACCGCCGAATGCCACCTGGCTCAACGGGTAGTTCGGGTCCTGCACCGCCTGGTCTTCACGCTTGGTGTAGTACAACGCGATACTGGTGTTGACCGCGCCGCCAAACAGCTCGCCCTTCAGACCGGTCTCATAGGTTTTGCCGGTCATCGGGTCCAGCGTGCTGCCGGAGGTCGCAGGCCCCGCCAGCAGGTTTTGCTGTGGCTTGAAGATCTCGGCGTAGCTGGCATAAGCGGCCCACTCGTCCGTCAGGTCATAGACGATGCCACCAAACGGGGTGACTTTGGTCGGCTCGCGCATGTCCACCCGCGACTGCTGGGTCCAGGTCCCGGCGGCGTCTGCCGTCTGGTAGGTCTGGTCGAACTTGTAGCGCTGTGCCCGGGCACCGACGATCAGGTGCAACGGCTCGGCCAGTTGCAGGCGCAGGCTCGAGTACAAGCCATATTGAGTCTGGCTGTTGGGTTTGTAGTCGCGGCTGATGGCCGGGCGGGCGCCAGGATCATCCCATGGGGTGGAGTCCGGGTCGAACACATTGACCGGGCCGCCGGCAGTGGTGAAGCGGCCAGTGCCGCGCCAGCGGCTGTCGATCTCTTGATAGTCACCCCCCACCACCAGGCGGTGGTCGAGGCCGAACATGCTGAAGTCGCCGGAGACGTTGACGTCCCAGAGGTTCTGCTCGCTCCACTGGGTGTTGTAGGTGCCGTAGCGGGTCACGCCGGTGCCGGTGACCGGGTTTACCGAGCCCAGCGTAGTGGCGTTGTTGGTGGTGATGGTGTCGTAGATGTTGGTGTAGCTCAGGTTGAGCTTCCAGTCATCGTTCAGGCGATGGTCGACCTTGGCGAAGTACTCGCGGGAAAAGCCGTCCGCGTACGCCCAGGTGGTAGACAGCCCGGTATGGCGTGGCAGGCCAAGGTCGGCACCGTCGCTGTAGCGTGGCACGGCCGAGGCGGTGCCGGTCTCGTGGACCTTGTTGAAACGCAAGCCGGCGGTGAGCATGGTGTCGTCGGTGACATCGGCTTCAAGCACGCCATAGAAGAACGGCTTGTCGGTGGCACGGTTGTCGACGAAGTACTGGCGGTCCTGATAGGCCACCACCATACGGCCGCGCAGCTTGCCATCGAAGCCCAGCGGCCCGGTCACGTCCAGCTCGCTGCGGTAGTTGTCCCAGCTGCCCGCCGAGGCGGTGAACTTGAGCTGGTAGAAGTCCAGCGGGCGCTTGCGCACCAGGTTGATGATACCGCCCGGGTCACCGGTGCCGCCAAACAGCGCGCTGGCGCCACGCAGTACTTCCACGTGGTCGAATTCGGCGATGTCGTAAATGTTCGACGCGTAGAAGCTGCCAGCGGTGGTACCCAACGCCATGGGTGCGGCACCGTCGAGCTGGATGTTCTGGATCGGGAAGCCGCGCGAGTAGAAGTCCTGGATACGGAAGGTGTTGCTCTGCACCGTCACACCCGGCACGGCCTTCATCGCATCGTTGATGTCGGTGAACTGGCGGTCTTCGATGACCTGGCGGGTGATCACCGACACCGATTGTGGGGTTTCTTTCAACGAGGTCGGGCTTTTCGAGCCGACGCTGGTCAGGCCCGGCGTGTAGGAGCCAGTGTTCTCGGTCGCCTGGCCCATGCCCTGGCCCATGATGGTGGTTTCGCCAATGACCAGCGCACCGGCGCCGACGTCACTGGTGTCGGTGCTGATCAGCAGGACCGAATTGTTCTCGATACGGTACGTAAGGCCTGCGCCTTCCAGCAGTTGCGACAGGGCCTGGTCCGGCTCCATGGTGCCGCTGACCTTCGGTGCACGCTTGCCGCTGACCAGGTCGGGCGAGTAGACCATCTGCAGGCCGGTCTGCTGGCCAAGGGCGATCAGTGCCTGGTCCAGCGGTTGGGCTGCGATGTCCACCGCCACTGGCTGGGCATGGGCGTGGGCCATGGCCAGGCTCAGCACCAGTGCCGAAGCACGCAGGCTCCACTTCGATGGCCCGGCGGCCAAGGCTGCCCCCTTGTTTCGCATACGTTTGGACTTCATGTGCGCGACTGACTCCGAATGTTCTATGAGTGTGTAGGTGACGGTCTCGACGTACCGTTTCTATAAGAGCCTTACGCGTTCGAGCGACACGTTTTCAGCGGCCTACAGGTAAGACGCACGAACGTTAAAAAAACTGATAACTTTTTTCATTTACGTTCAAGGTTTCGCAGGCACGGGGTGCTGGAGCTAGCGCTCATGAGAGGCAAGTTGGAGGCTGGTGGCGGTCAGGTGAGCGATTGGGGCCGCTTTGCGGCCCATCGCCGGCAAGCCGGCGCCCACTGGGATCGCGCCAGCTTTTAGACGTTGAGCAAAAAGCCCAACCCTTGATGGCCAGCCCTGGCATACCGCCGTTCTTGAGCGCTGCGCGGTAGGGGGTGGGAGCCGGCTTGCCGGCGATTGGGCCGCAAAGCGGCCCTATGAACGCTGATCGAGCTATACCGTGACGTTCTTCGCCTTGGCCAGCATCTGCTCTTTTTCCTCAGGGCTCATGCGCTCCAGTTGCAGGCGCGCCTGGGCAATCTTGAGCAACTGCCCGCGGTTTGCCTCGTTGGCCTGCAAGGCCTCGGCCAGCCCCGCCACGGTGGGGTGCTCGAAGACCAGCGCCGGCGCCACTTCACAGTTCAGCAACTTACGAATCCCAGCCACTAGCTTGATGATCAGCAGCGAATGGCCGCCGGCCGCGAAGAAGTCGGTGTGGATACCGATGCTGTCGCGCCCGAGCAACTGCGCCATGCGCTGGGCCAGCAATGTCTGCAATGCGTCCTGCGGAGCATCCTGCTGGCCGTCCTCCTGCGGCATTTCCAGCAGCGCGCGACGGTCGAGCTTGCCGTTGGCCAGGCGCGGCAGGCTGGGCAGGCGACGCAGCTGGGTTGGCACCATGGCCGCTGGCAGGCACTCGGCCAGCCGCGCACGCAGCGAGGCTTCATCGAGCCCATGGCCTTCGCCGTGCACGACGTAGCAAGCCAGCAGCTCCAACTGCCCGGGCTGGGTTTCAACCGCCAGCACCGCACCTTGAGCAACCCCATCGACCTCCAGCAGGCGCGCTTCCACTTCGGCCAACTCGACACGGAACCCGCGGATCTTCACCTGATGATCCTGCCGGCCCTGCAGCAGGATGCTGCCATCGGCCTGGTAACGGGCCAGATCACCGCTGCGGTACAGGCGCTCGCCGGCTTGCAAGGGGTTGTCGATAAAGCGCGACGCGCCCTGCTCGCCCCCCAGATAACCCCGGCACAGCTGGCGCCCGGCCACATGCAGTTCACCCAGCTCACCAACGCCCGCCAGTTGCCCAGCAGGCGTCAGCACGTAAACGCGGTTGCCGGCCAGCACTTGGCCCAGGCTCGCCATCGGCGCGTCGGCCCGCAGTGGCTGGACCAGCACGCCGACCGTGGCTTCGGTCGGGCCATAGTGGTTGAACACCCGAGCCTGAGGCGCCAGCCGTGCGATGCGCGCCAGCAACTGCACACTCGGCGCTTCGCCGCCCAGGACCAGGGTCGCTG
This sequence comes from Pseudomonas sp. NPDC089758, assembly GCF_044748705.1. Classification (NCBI taxonomy): domain Bacteria; kingdom Pseudomonadati; phylum Pseudomonadota; class Gammaproteobacteria; order Pseudomonadales; family Pseudomonadaceae; genus Pseudomonas; species Pseudomonas sp. NPDC089758. The sequence continues at coordinate 70,704 of NZ_JBIVGN010000024.1, read as the reverse complement.
GCAGGCAAGGCTGCGCGCTGTCGAGCAGCGCCGCCAGGTGCGACGGCACGATCTTCAGGCAATCGATACCTTCGTCACGCACGAACGCGGCAAACGCTGGCGGGTCCTGCATCACGGCGTCGCTGGCAACGTGCAACGTGGCGCCAACCTGCAAGGCGCCGAACAGGCTGGTGTGGCCGAGGTCAGCCGCCACCGTGGCGCTGAACGCAAAGTGCCTGCAGGCCGAAAGGTCCAACGCCTGCTCAGCGGCCTGCAGGTACCCGGCCAGTTGCCCATGTTCGATGACCACCCCCTTGGGCTCACCGGTCGAACCTGAGGTAAACAGTACATAGGCCGCCGTATTGGGCGTGAGCACGTGCGCCTCGAATGGCGCTGAGGTGCCCGCGAGCTGCTCGAACAGCGTGGCATCGACCTGCAACTGCGCGCCGGCCAAGCGGCTGACGTGCTCGCGTCGCGCAGCGGGCCAGAGTGGGTCCAGCGGCAGGTACGCAGCGCCGCACTTCCAGCAGGCCAGCACCGCCGCCAGCCAGTGCACCGAGCGCGGCAGGGCCAGGCCGACCACGCTGGCATTGCCAATGCCCTGGGCCTGCAGGTGGGCGGCCAACGCCGTGGCCAGCTGGTCGAGCTGCTGCCAGCTCCACCCCTGCCCTTGTTCGATGATCGCCAGCGCCTGGGGCTGTTCGCGCACCCAGCGGGCGACCCGCTCGGGCAGCAGTTCGGTGACAGCAGGCAGTGCGGCCTGGGCGTTACGCTCAAGCACCAGACGACGCTGTCGTTCACCGGCAATGCCCAGGCTGACCAAGCTCGCGTCGGGCGTCTGGGCAATGCTTGCCAGCAGCGTGGCGTATTGTTCGAGCAGGAGCTGCGCCAGTGCCGGGCTGTGCCACGCGGCCCAGTACTGCAACAGCGCCTGTGGCGCTGCGTGGTCGCTGTCGACCTGCAGCAGCAGGTCGGGGCCCGCCATCGGCGCGTCAATGCCCACCACCTGCCAACCACCGGCCAGCGGCGGGCAGGCGGGGGTCAGGCAAAAGCCAATGGCGGCAGGCGCCAGCGCGGGCGTCTGCTCGGGGCTGAAGTATTCCTGCCAAGCCGCATGCTGCTCCAGCTGCGCAGCCAGGCCGTGCAGCCAGGTACGCAGTGGCTGCTCGGCCTGGTAGTCGAGCAGCACCGGCAACTGCTTGTGGTACACCCCGGCGCTGCCGGCGAAATAGGCGTAGTCGCCACGGCTGTCGTGGCACCAGTTCACCACCTGCGCAGGCTGGCCATCGAGCCGCGCCAGCAGCAGCCACCAGGCTGCCTGCAGCACCCTGTCCAAGGGCAGGCCAAGCCCGGCCAGGCGTGTCAAAACGTCGGGGTCGAGGTCTGTGCGGGCCTGCGCGCGCTCACCCCGTGGGCTGCCTGGCGCTGGGCGCCAGGGCAGTTGCTGGGCGCTCGCGGGCTTGCCGTTCAGCGCGTTCCAGTAGCTGCGCGCGGTGCTGGCGTCTTCATCCACCACCACCTCGCTGCGCCACTGCAGGTATTGTTCGAAATCGCCCTCTTCGGTTGTTTCCAGAACGCCTTGGCAGATCGCCGCAAGGCTTGCAGCCAGCGCCGGCAGGCTGGCAGTGTCGACCAGCGCTGCCAGTACACCCAGCACCAACTGGCAGCTCCCCTCGGCCTGCTCGCACACCAGCACGGCAACGCCCGCACCGGCCTGCACATCCACCTCACGCTCGAACCAGGCCTGGCGGCCGGCGCTATCGCCCGCCGCCAGCCACGTCAGTTCCACCCCCGCGGCCTCGCGCTCAAAAAACTGACGCAAGCCGCGATAACCTGCGGCTTGGCCGAAGCGCAGGCGCAGCGCGTCATGCTGGCCCTGCCACTGCTGCAGGGCGGCCTGCAGTGCGGCGGGCACCGGCACGTTGTCGAGCTGCAAGGTGATGCAGCGCGCCGCGTCCTGCCAGCGGGCAGGCAGTGCAGTCAGCTCGAGCGACTGCATGGGCAACAACTGCAGGCCACTCGTTTCGGCAGTGATGTTCATGCTTGCACTCCTGTGCGATTCAAGGTGAGGGCTTCAAGGTCGGCACGTTGCATCATGTCGCCCATGGCGACGACGATCTTGCGTGGCCCCTGGAACGGGTCGCGGGCGTGTGCCGCCAGCATGTTGTCGAGCAGGATCACATCACCGGCCTGCCAATCGAAACGCACCGCACAGGCCTCGTACAGCTCACCGATCAACGCCATGTCGGCGTCTTCGATCGGGCTGCCATCGCCGTAGTAGACCTGACGCGGCATGCGCTCCAGGCCATACAACGCCAACAGGTCCTCGCGCACGTCGGCATCCAGGCAGAACACGTGGTGCAGCTGCACCTGGTTGAAGAAACTCTTCTCACCACTGACCGGGTGCTCGATCACCGCCGGGCAAGGTGTGCGGATCTGCAGTTCGTCGTTGTCCAGCCAGCGCCACTGGATACCCGACGCCTGGCAACGGCGCTCGACATCGGCACGCGAGTCGGTCTTGAAAAAATGCTGCCAGGACACGTCCAGCTTGTCGGTGAACGTACGGACGTAAAGCAGGCCTTTGTCCTCGAAACGCTGGCGCAGGGGCGCGGGCAAGCGCTGGTACATCTGCCGGCAATCGACCACCGGGGTGGCCCCCCCCACCGGCGACGGCAGCTCGCAGAAAAACAGCTGCTTGCGCGGCCAGCGGTCCTGGTGGGCACTTTCGTTATGGAACAGGATCATCTTCTGTTCCGGATACGGCGTGGAGCGGTAGGTGTTCTTACCGCCTTCCTTCTTCGGCAGGTCGCCGTACTGGCCGTATAGCCCGGGCTGCACCGCCTCGGCGAAGGCTTCGAAATCCTGTGGGGTCTGCAAGCCAAAACCGCGGAACAGAATGCCGCCATGAACCACCAGTTTGCGCTCGACCTCGGCACGGTGCTTGACCACCCAGTCGGTCAGGCTCACGCCAGGGTCGACCGGTTCGATCAACAACGGAAACGCCTGCCCCGGTACCAGTGCAGCCTCGCGCACTGCGCTGGCCGGCCGGGGTGGCGTGCCGGCGCCGCGCTTGAGGAAGCTGCCCAGCTTGTCCTTCTTCGGTTGCCCGCCGGCAGCGGCAGGCGCCGCCACGATTTCACTGTGAACCGCCATAGTGATCTCTCTCAGTTGAATGTGTGGGTTGCCCAGCACCTGGCCCAGGATGTCCAGCCAGCCACGCAGCAGTGCCTGGACCCGTTCTGCCCTGAACAGCTCCGTGGCGTACTGCCAGGTGACGCGCCAGCCGTCCGCGACCGGGTCGATGAACAGCGCCATGTCGAATTTCGAATAGCCGCCCGCCTGCGGCAGTACCTGCACACTCAGGTCGGCCAGGCCGCCGTGCGCCACCGGCATGTCGTTCATCACGAACAGCACCTGTACCAGTGGGTTCATGCCGGGGTGGCGCGGCGCGCCAGCAGCCTCGACGATCAGGTCGAACGGCAGTGCCTGCTGCTCGCTGGCATCGAGCAAGGTGGTGCGGGTGCGCGCCAGCCACGCGGCGAAGTCCAGTCGTTCGTCCAGTTGCGAGCGCAGTGGCAGAACATTGACGAAGAAGCCGATCAGCGCCTCGAGGTCGGGGTGTTCGCGGCCTGCGACATCAGCCCCCAGCAGTAGATCGTGCTGGCCGCTGGCGCGGTGCATCAGCAGTTGGAACGCCGCCAGCAGCAGCATGTAGGGCGTCACACCCAGCTGTGCGGCGCGTTCACGTACCGCCACGACCGTAGCCGGCGGCAGGTCGTGATACAGGTTTTCACCCGCCTGGGAGGCCTTGGCCGGGCGCGGCAAATCAGTCGGCAACTGCAAGCGCCCGCTGCTGCCTTGCAGCGCCGTGCGCCACCACTGCGCCGGGGCCTGCAGCAACCCGGCACGCTCGCGCTCGGCCTGCCACAGCGCATAGTCGGAGTACTGCAGCGCCAGCGGCGCCAGCGCGGGCGCTTGGCCACGGGCAAGGGCGCTGTAGCTGGCGATCAGTTCGTTGACCATCAGCGCCATCGACCAACCATCGGAAATGATGTGGTGCAGGTTGAGCAGCAGCACATGGGCGTCACCGGACAAGCGCAGCAGGCGTGCACGCAGCATCGGCGCCTGGTCCAGGGGCACCGGCTGACGCACGTTGGCCAGTTGCGCTTCAAGCACGCGCAGCTGCTGCTCGGCGGCAGGCAACGGGCTCAGGTCGTCCACGGGCAGGTTCAGGTCTACCGCAGCCTGGATCAGCAGCAGCGGCTCACCTTCGTCGTCACAGCCCACCGCGCTACGCAGCACTTCGTGGCGCTGCACCAGCACCTGCAACGCCTGCTTCAGGCATTCGGGCTGCAACGGCCCGTCCAGGCGCAGGCCCAGCGGCATGCCGTACGCCCCGCTGCCCTGGGCAAACTGTTCGGCAATCCACAACCGGCGCTGGGCCAGCGACAGCGGTGCACTGGCCTTGTCGCCCAGGGCGCGTAGTTGCGGGCCGGAATCGCTCACCGGCTGTGCCTGGCGCAGGCACTGAGCGAAATCACACAAGCGCGGGGCGCTGAACAGGTCGCGCACACTGACGCCGGTGTGGCCATCGCGGTGCAGGCGCGCCACCACCTGCGTGGCCAGCAGTGAGTGGCCACCGGCCTCGAAGAAGTGCTCGAAACGGCCCACTGCTGGTCTGCCCAGCACACTGGCCCAGGCCTCGGCGACCTCGCATTCGAGCGCATCCAGCGGTGCACTGAACGCCTCTTCAGGGGTGTCGGCCTCGATCGCCGGCAATGCCTTGCGGTCGACCTTGCCGTTGGGGTTAAGCGGCAAACTGTCGAGCAGCTGCAGGCGTGACGGCACCATGTAGGGCGGCAGCGCGGCGCGCAACGCGTCGAGGATGCGCTGACGCAGGCCGGCATCAGCGTGCGAACCGCTGACCGGTACCAGCCAGGCCGCCAGGTACAGGTCGGCACCTTGACCGCCCGGCATCACCACCGCCTCGCGCACCTCAGGCAGCGCCAGCAGGCAGGCTTCGACTTCGCCGGGCTCGACGCGGAAGCCGCGGATTTTCACCTGGTGGTCCAGGCGGCCGATGAACACCAGCTCGCCACTGGCCTGCTGGCGCACCAGGTCACCCGTGCGGTACAGGCGGCCACCGCCGACCGTGTCGTACGGGTCGGGCACGAAGCGTTCAGCGGTCAGCGCCGCCTGGCCGAAGTAACCACGCGCCAGGCAAGGGCCGCCGATATACAGCTCGCCGTCAGTGCCGGTGTCGAGCAGTTGCAAGGCAGCATCGAGCAGGTAAGCGGTGCGCCCCGGCACCGGTGTTCCGATCGGTGCATAGCCAGTGTCGATGCGGGTCAACCCGTCGGCCTGCCACAGCAGCGGGGTGATCACGGTTTCGGTAGGGCCGTAACCATTGACGATACGCTGGGGCTGCAAATGGGCCTGGATTCGCTCGAAGCCTTCGCGCGACAGTGCCTCCCCGGCTACGTTCAGGCAGCGCACCGGCAGTGCCCGGCCCTGCTGATGCGCCCATTCGGCCAGCTGACAGGCGTATTGGGTTGGGAAGTAGACCACGCTGGCGCGCTCGCGCTCGATCACCTCGAAGGCCTGGGCTGCAGTCCAGATATCATCGCCACGCACGATGCAGCAGGCGCCCTGGCTCAGCGGCAGCAACCACTGCTCAGTGCCCCAGTCGAAGTTGATCGAAGCGAAGTGCACGAAGCGGTCCTGCGCCGTCACCTGGTACTGGCCGACCATGGTCGCGATGTGCGCGGCGATGGCGCCATGGGTCAGGGCCACACCCTTGGGGCGACCGGTGGAGCCGGAGGTGTAGATCAACCCCAGCAGGTTGTCGGCGCTGGCGCGCGGCACAGGGTTGGCGTCCAGCGGCGCCAGCGGCTGGTCCAGCCACAACCACTCGGCTGCGCCTGCCAGCGCCAGTGGCTGCGCGGCGGTGCGGGTGCCCAGCACCAGCCTGACGGCGCTGTCGTCGAGCATGTCCTGCAGGCGCTGACGCGGGTAGTGCGGGTCCAGCGGCACGTAGCCGGCACCGGCCTTGAGGATCGCCAGCAGGCCAACGACCATCGCCAGGCCTCGCTCGCTGCACAGGCCTACCAGGTCTTCGGGGCCGATACCCCGCGCGATCAACTGGTGCGCCCACGCGTTGGCCAAGCCGTTGAGCTGGCCGTAGTCCAGCGTGCCGTCGTCGGCGACCAAGGCCACGGCCTGCGGGTTGCGAGCCGCCTGGGCCTCGATCAGCTGGTGCACACCCCGTGCCGGCACACTGCGGTCGGCGGCCTGCCATTGCCCCTGGCAACGCTGACGGCTGGCGGCATCCAGCAGGCTGAGCTCAGCCAGGCATGGATTACCCGCGCCAGCGAGCGCCTGCAGCAGGTGGCCAAACTGCTCGGCCAGGCGCTGCACGTCGGCCAGGCTGAAGGCGTCGTGGCGCACGCGATAGTCGACCTGCAACTGCTCACCCATGCCCACTGACAGGGTCAGGGCGTAGTGGGGTTGCTCGTGGCTGTCCGGCACACCGAAGCGCGGCCCGTCACCGCCACCTTGCAGCACCTCGGCCACGGGGTAGTTCTCGAACGCCAGCAAGGTGTCGAACAGTGCCTCGCCTGCTCTGCCCGCCCAGCGCTGGATGTCGGCCAGTGGCGTGTACTCGTGCTCGCGCAGTGCCAGGTTGCTGGCCTGCAGCTGTTGCAGCCAGTCATCAAGACGCTGCTCAAGGCGCGGGGCAGCCACCAATGGCACGGTGTTGATGAACAGCCCCAGTTGCGCCTCGATGCCCGGCACCTGAGCAGGCCGCCCCGATACCGACACACCGACGCAAACGGTGTCCTGACGGCAGTGCCGTTGCAGCAGCAAGAGCCAGGCCGCCTGCACCAAGGTATTGACGGTAACCTTGCGCGCCCGCGCCGCCGCCTTGATCTGCGCCGATGCCGCACTGCCAAGGCGTTGCTGCCACAGGCCGTAGGCAGGCGGTTCAACACTGCGGCGCTGGCTGGCGAGCAGTGTCGGCGCCTGCATGCCCTGCAGTTGCGCCTGCCAGAACGACTGGTCCTGCTGGCGGTCACGCGCGGCCAGCCAGGCCAGGTAGGTGCGAGGGTGCGCAGGTGCCTGGCGGGGTGTCTGGCCGCTGTAGCGTTGCATCACTTCAGCCAGCAACCGGGCATGGCTCCAGCCATCGAGCAGCAGGTGGTGATGGGTGTAGATCATGTGCCAGCGCTGCTCGCCCAGGCGCACCAGGGTAATGCCCAGCAAGGGCGCCTGATCCGTCGCGGTCATGGCCAGGCGCTGCTGCTCGGCGAGGCTGTGCAGGTGGTCGGCCGACGCGGCCTGGTCGCGCCAGTCGAGTTGGCTGAACGGCAGCTGCACCTGGCGGCGGATCACCTGCACCGGTTGCTGCACGCCCACCGGCCAGTGAAAGCTGGCACGCAGCCCCGGGTGGGCGTCCAGCGCCGCCTGCCAGGCCGCCTGGAAACGTTGTGGGTCGAGCTGGTCGATGTCCAGGCGCAACTGGTTGATGTAGTCGCCGGGTGCGGCCGCATGCAGGCAATGGAACAGCAGGCCCTGTTGCAAGGGAGACAGCGGCAGGATGTCCTCCACCTGAGCGAGCTCCACTGCCAGAGCGGCGAGCCCGCTGCTGTCCAGTTGGCTTAGCGGGAAATCAGACGGCGTGGCACTGGCGACCCCCGGTTGCAGGCAGTGATCGACCAAGGCGCGCAGCTGGGTGGCGAAATCGCTGGCCAGGGCGTCGATGGTGACCTCGTCGTACATCGCCTGGCTGTAGCCGAAACTGATGCCCAGCTCGCCCTGGTACACCTGCCCTTCCACGCTCAGCCAGTTGGCCAGCGGCGCGTCGCTATCCTGCCCCTGCCCGGCCCCGCGAGGGTCGGGCTGCCACAGCGCGCCCTTGTCGAACTGGCTGTCGAACTGGCCCAGGTAGTTGAACGTCACCCGCGGTTGCGCCTGGCGCGCCAGTTGCTCGCGTTGCGCCGGTGTGCCCAGATAACGCAGCACGCCGTAGCCCAGGCCACGCTGGGGTACTGCGCGCAGTTGTTCCTTGATGGCCGCGATGCAGGCGCCGGGCTGTGCTTGCGGGCGCAGGGCGACCGGATACAGGCTGGTGAACCAGCCCACGGTACGGGTCAGGTCGATATCGTCGAACAGCGCTTCACGGCCATGCCCTTCGAGCTGCACCAGTACCTGCTGCTCGCCGCTCCAGTTGCACAGGGCCCGGGCCAGGGCCGCCAGCAGCAGGTCGTTGACCTGCGTACGGTAGGCACTGGGCGCCTGTTGCAGCAGGGCCTGGGTAAAGGCCGGCGGGAAACTGACCCGTACCTTGCGCTCATCGGCCACGCGCGTCTGTGTTACCGCCCGGTCACGTGGCAGCGCCTGCGCCCCGGCCTCGCCAAGCGCCAGCCAGTAGTCGAGCTGCCCCGCACAGGCGTCGGCATGCCCGGCCAGGCGCTCGGCCCAGGCCTGGTAGCTGCTGGTCCGGGCAGGCAGCGGCTGGCCCAGGCAGGCACGTTGCAGGTCTTCGAGCAGAATGCGCCAGGAAACGCCATCGACCACCAGATGGTGGATCACCAGCAGCAGGCGCTGGCTGCCATCGGCCATGGCCACCAGCATCGCCGCCAGCAATGGCCCCTGATCGAGCTGCAGACTGCGCTGGGCCTCATCGCACAAGGCAGCCAGCGCTTGCTCGCTGCCTGCCTGACGCTGCCAGAGCTGCGGCACGCCAGCAGAGGCCGGCGCGTGGTGCTGCTGCCATTGGCCATCGGCCTGGGTGAAGCGCAGGCGCAAGGCGTCGTGCTGCGCCACCACCTGAGCCAGGGCCTGCTGTACCTGCGCCCCTTGCAGCGGCTCACGGGGCACCAGCAGCACGGCCTGGTTCCAGTGCTGGCGCACCGGCATGGGCGTGTCGAAAAACTGCAGCTGCACCGGGGTCAGGCGTGCCTCGCCCTCAGCCGGGCGCTGGTCGGCCTGACGGCTGTCCACGCTGCCCGCAGCCTGGGCCAGAGCGCGCAGCGTCTGGTGCTGGAACAGGTCGCGCGGACTGAGCGCCAGCCCGGCCTGACGGGCGCGGCTGACGACCTGGATGGCAATGATCGAATCGCCGCCGAGTTCGAAGAAGTTGTCATCCAGGCCCACCTGCGCGGTGCCCAGCACCTCGCTCCAGACCTTCGCCAGCTCGCGTTCGGCCGCGCTCTGCGGGGCAACATGGTCACCCTGTGCCCCGGCCTCGGGCTGGGGCAGAGCCTTGCGATCGAGCTTGCCGTTGGGTGTCAGCGGCAGGGCATCCAGTGGCAGCAGCTGGCTGGGCACCATGAATTCGGGCAGGCTTTGCAGCAGCCAGTCCTTGAGCTGCCCTTGCCAGCCCTCAGGCGTGGCATTGAGCACCAGATAGGCGACCAAGCGGCGACCATCGAGGGCCAGCACCACACACTCGCGCACCAGCGCATGCTCGGCCAGACGCGCCTCGATCTCACCCAACTCGATGCGCAACCCGCGGATTTTCACCTGGTGATCGAACCGCCCCAGGTACTCGATCACACCGTCGCCACGCTGGCGCACCCGGTCACCCGTACGGTAGAGGCGCTCGCCGCTGACGAACGGGGCTGCGACGAAACGCTCGGCGGTCAGCCCGGGACGGCGGTGGTAGCCGCGCGCCAGGCCCACCCCGCCCAGGTACAACTCACCGGCCACACCGATCGGGACGGGCTCAAGACCGGCGTCGAGGACATAGGTGCGGATATTGGCGATCGGCTGGCCGATAGGCACGCTGTCCCTGCCCTCTTCGACGCAGGTCCAGTGGGTGACATCGATGGCAGCCTCGGTGGGGCCATACAGGTTGTAGAGGCTCGCTGCCGGCAAGCGCGCGAACACCTGGCGCTGGGCATCCACCGGCAACGCTTCGCCGCTGCAGACGATGCGCGAGACGGTGCTGCAGGCCTGCACACCGGGCTCGTGAATGAAGGCCTGCAGCATCGACGGCACGAAGTGCAGGGTGGTCACCCGGTAGCGCTCGATGGCGCGGATCAGGCGTTGCGGGTCGCGGTGCTCGCCCGGCGCCGCGATGGCCAGACGGGCGCCGGTCATCAACGGCCAGAAGAACTCCCACACCGACACGTCGAAGCTGAACGGGGTTTTCTGCAGCACCGTATCGCTGGCGTCCAGGCCATAAGCCTGTTGCATCCAGCACAAGCGGTTGGTCAGCGCCTGGTGGCTGTTGCCCGCGCCCTTGGGGCGCCCCGTGGAGCCCGAGGTGTAAATGACATAGGCCAACTGCGTCGGCTCTACCTTGAGCCCTGGGGTGCTGTCCGGCATGGCGTCCAGCACCAGGGTATCGAGCGCCACGCACTGCACACCGTGCGGCAGCGGCAGGCTGTCGAGCAGCGCCTGCTGGGTCAGCAGCAGGCCAATGCCGCTGTCTTCGATCATGTAGGCCAGGCGTTCCTCAGGGTACTCCGGGTCCAGTGGCACGTAGGCGCCCCCGGCCTTGAGAATCCCCAGCAAGGCTACGACCATCTCGATGCTGCGCTGCGCCGCGACACCGACCAGGCTGTCGGCGCCCACCCCCTGGCCGCGCAGGTAGTGGGCCAGGCGATTGGCCCGGGCATCGAGCTCGGCATAGCTGAGCAGGCTATCGTCGAACAGCAATGCCGGCGCGTGCGGGGTGCGCTGCACCTGAGCCTCGATCAACTCATGCACGCCAGACTGCAGCGGGTAGCTGGCAGCTGTGGCGTTCCAGTCCTGCAGCACCCGGTGGCGGGTGGCCTGGTCGAGCATGGGCAGTTGCCACAGCGACCGTGCAGGGTCCGCCACCAACTCACGCAGCACGGTGAGCCAGTGCCCCGCCATGCGTTCGATGGTCGCTGCCTCGAACAGGTCGGTCGCGTACGTGAACGCAGCGCGCAGCACGCCACCCTGCTCGTACGTGTCCAGGCTCAGATCGAACTGGGTGGTGCGGCTGCGCCACTCCAGTGCGGACAGCTCCAGGCCAGAGCCCAACGTCACCGCCGCCAGGTCGGCGACCTGCGGCTGGTGGTTGTACATCACCTGGAACAACGGCGCGTGGCTCAGGTTGCGCTCCACCTTCAACGCATCGACCAGGCGCTCGAACGGCAGGTCCTGGTGGGCCTGGGCGCCCAGCACGGTCTGCCGCACGGCCTGCAGATAGGCCAGGGCGTCAGTTTGGGTATCCGGCTGCAGGCGCAATACCAGGGTGTTGACGAACAGGCCGATCAGCCCCTCGACTTCAGCACGGTTGCGGTTGGCCACCGGGCTGCCGATGCGCAGGTCGCACTGGCCGGTGTAACGCTGCAGCAGCACGCCGAAAGCACCGAGCAGCACCATGAACAGCGTCAGGTTGTGCCGCGCCGCAAAACTACGCAGTTGCTGAGCGAGCGCCGAGTCCACCACCAGCTCCTGGCGGCTGCCTGCAAAACTTGGCGAGGCCGGGCGTGGGCGGTCGAGCGGCAACTCCAGCACCGGCTGCTCGTCACCCAAGGTGGCTTGCCAGTACGCCAGCTGGCGTTCGAGCTCGCCGGCTTCGAGCCAGCGCCGCTGCCAGAGCGCGTAATCGACATACTGGATCGGCAGCGCCGGCAGTTGCGGCTGGGTGCCAGCGGCGCAGGCGTCATAGCAGTGGCTGAATTCGTCGATCAGCACGTTCATCGACCAACCGTCAGCGACGATGTGGTGCAGCGTGAGCAGCAGCACGTGTTCCTGCTCAGCCAATTGCAGCAGGCGGATGCGCAGCAACGGGCCATGCTCCAGGTCGAAGGGGCGCAACGACTCGGCCTCGATCTCGGCTTGTACCCGGCCCTGGCGGGCGTCTTCGGCAAGCTCGCGAAGGTCCAGACGCTGGATCTGCGGCGCGGCCGGGCGGTGAACCTGGCACAGGCGCTCATCGGCCTGCTGCTGGAACACGCAGGTCAGGGTCTGGTGGCGTTCGAGCAGGCAAGTGAACGCCTGCTGCAGGGCCGCCTCGTCGAGCACCCCCTTGAGGCGGACCGCACCTGGCAGGTTATAGGCACCGCCCTGCGGGTCCAGTTGCCAGAGCACCCACATGCGTTGCTGGGCGAACGACGGAGCAAGCCGGTCCTCGGCCGCCACTGCGGCCGGAATCGGGAACTGGGAAAAGTCGATGCCCTCTCTGGCCAGGGTTTCAAGGAACAGGCGGCGCTTTTCCAGCGGCAATTCAATGAAACGGCGGGCCAGTTGCAGGGACTTTTCGGGATTCATCAGCTTGCTTTCCGTACGAGTGGGGTACCACGGGCAGTGCCCGGCTATCCCTACGAAACGGATACAACCTGCAAAAAATTACCACCGCCACCCCCCTGGCCAGCGCTGGGCGGCGCGCTAAATTTCGCAACCCGCCCTTCGTTCCGTTCTCACACCCCTCCCCCACGAAGAGGCTGCGCCGTGGAACTGCAACCTTTGCTGAGCAAGCTGTTCGCCAATGCCGGTGCCGTAGGCGTCGAAGGCATCTTCCAATTCATCTTCGGCCCGCAGCAGGCCTACTGGTGTGAAGCCGGTACCCGGCCGCGCACCGAAGCCGGCCGGCATGCAACGCCGGATGTCACCATCGAAGTCACCCAGCAGGACCTGCTGGGCATCATGGCCGGCAGCGCCAACGTCGAGGAGCTGTTTGCCGGCGGCCGGCTGAAAATCGGCGGCAACCTGGGCCTGGCCACGCTGCTGCCGCAAATCATCGACCTGGCGCGCAAGGGCGTGACGGCGCAGAAGACTGACATGAACCAGCGCCATGTCACGCCACCGCGCTACAGCGAACGTGTGTCGGCCAGCCTGCCGCAGTTGACCGAAGTAGAACGAATCCCCGCCGCGCAACTGGATGTGGAGCGTTTCCAGCGCCACTATCTGCCGTACGGCACACCGGTAGTGATCAGTGACGCCCTGCGTGAGTGGAAGCTGTTCAACCTCGACCGCCAGGCTTCGCTGGAGCACTTCGCCGAACTGCAGGGCATCACCCGTCATGGCGACTACGTGAAGAAGACCTTCTCCACCGAGCGCGACTTTCGCTCCACGTCCATGGCAGATTTCATCAACGCCCTAGACAACCCGCAGCCGCGTGACAGCAACGGCGAGCCACCGGCTTACATGGGCAACAACATCGTGCCTGCGCAGTTGCTCGAGCTGATCCAGTACCCGCCCTACTTCGAGCGCTCGCTGTACATCGCACCGCGCATCTGGATCGGCCCCAAAGGCACCCTCACGCCGTTGCACCGCGACGATGCCGACAACCTGTTCGCCCAGGTGTGGGGGGACAAGTCGTTCATCCTGGCGGCGCCCCACCATCGCCCGGCCCTGGGCACCTGGTCGACCTCGCCCAAGGGAGGCCTGGACGGCTGCGACTTCAACCCCGATGCACCGGATTATCAGCGCTTCCCCGAAGCGCGCGGGGTTACCTTCCTGCGGGTGCTGCTGCAGGCCGGGGATCTGTTGTTCCTGCCAGAAGGCTGGTTCCACCAGGTGGAGTCGGTATCGACATCGCTGTCTGTGAACTTCTGGGTCAACTCCGGGCGCGGCTGGTAAGCGGTAGCGAACGCGGCGGGCATGCCCCGCCAGTTCAAGTGAAAGCGGGCTTGCCGAGAAATGGGGCGCAGCGCGCCCCTCAGGGGTCAGACCGCCGCAGCCAGGGCCTGGGCAAAGCGCTGCGCCACCTCATCGACCTGCTGCGCAGTGATGATCAGCGGCGGCAGGAAGCGCACCACCGCACCGTGGCGCCCACCCAGCTCCAGAATGAGCCCGCGCTTGAGGCATTCGCGCTGCACCTTGGGTGCCAGTTCGCGATTGGCCGGCGGGTGGCCCAGCACGTCGCGCTGGCCCTGCACATCGACCAGCTCGACCCCGAGCATCAGGCCACGCCCACGGATATCGCCCAACTGCGGATAGTCGCGTTGCAGCCGCTGCAGGTGATCACGCAGGCGCCGGCCCATGGCCTCGGCATGCTCGGCCAGGCGATGCTCGACCAGGTAGTTGATCACCGCCGAACCCGCGGCCATGGCCATCTGGTTACCACGGAACGTGCCGGCATGGGCGCCTGGCTTCCAGGTGTCGAGCCAGTCGCGGTACACCACCACCGCCAGCGGCAGGCTGCCACCGATGGCCTTGGACAGGGTGACCACATCGGGCACGATGCCGGCGTGTTCGAAGGCGAACATCCGCCCGGTACGGGCAAAACCGCTTTGAATCTCATCGACGATCAGTGCCACGCCGGCCTGCTCGGTGATGCGCCGCACCCCCTTGAGCCATTCGACATCGGCAGGTATCACCCCGCCTTCGCCCTGCACCACCTCCAGGATCACGGCAGCGGGCAGCGGCACGCCACTTTCAGGGTCGAGCAGCAGGTTTTCCAGGTAATGCAGGTTGGCCTTGACCCCGGCTTCGCCACCCAGGCCGAACGGGCAGCGGTAATCGTAGGGGTACGGCATGAACTGCACCCCGTTGGCCAGCAAGGCACCCAGCGGTTGCTTGGGGCCATGGCTGCCCATCAGGCTCAGCGCGCCCTGACTCATGCCATGGTAGGCGCCCTGGAAGGCCAGCACGGTGCTGCGCCCGGTGGCGCTGCGCACCAGCTTGAGTGCCGCCTCCACGGCGTCGGTCCCGGTCGGGCCACAGAACTGCACCTTGGCCTCACGGCGCAGCGCTTCGGGCAGGATGCCGAACAGGTCCTGAACGAAGCGGTCCTTGACCGGCGTGGTCAGGTCGAGTGTGTGCAAGGGGATTTCATCGGCCAGGACACGCTGGATGGCCTCGATCACCACCGGGTGGTTATGGCCAAGGGCCAAGGTACCGGCGCCAGCCAGGCAGTCGATGAACTGCCTGCCCTCGACATCTTCGACATGGATGCCACGGGCGCGCTTGAGCGCCAACGGGATACGCCGCGGATAGCTGCGGGCGTTGGATTCCTGTTGCTGCTGGCGTTGCAGCAGGGGCGACTCGGTGAACTCGTACAGCGGTTGCGGCGCGCTGGCCGGCAGGACCTGGGCAAGGCTGGAAGCGGTCGACATGGGTAAATCCTCGCAAGCAAGCGAATGTGCGGGTAGTTGTCGCTTGGAAAACGCTTGGCTGGGGGGAGGATTTAGCGCTTGTTGTGGGATTTTTTGTGGCCTGTGCTGCCCAGTCGCCGGCAAGCGGGCGCCCACGGCGACCGTAGCGCTGCTCTGGACTGCGCGCCAAATGCCAGACCGTTAGCGTGATCAGGGCTGCTGCGCAGCCCATCGCCGGCAAGCCGGCCCACAAGGTACTGCGCTGGCCCCAAAAACTGCAGCAAGTGCTGCAACTGCGGCAAGTGCTGCAACTGCGGCAAGTGCTGCAACTGCTGCAACTGCCGCAGCCCAGTGGGAGCCGGCTTGCCGGCGATAGGGCCGGTACAGCCGGCGCAGATCAAGCGCCCGAGCGCGCCGGCACTTGCAGCACCACCCGCAAGCCATCGCTCTGGCTGTCGAAGCGCAAGCTGCCGGCACAGCGCTGCACGATCGCCTGGACGATCGCCAACCCCAGCCCGCAGCCACCGCTCTGGCCGTTGCGCCAGAAACGCTCGGTCAAGTGCTGCAGGTCATCAGCGGCAATACCAGGCCCATGGTCGCGCACCATGAAGCCAATCTGCCCATCGGCCATCTGCACCTCCAGTTCCACTTCCGAGTCACCGCCATGGCGCAAGGCGTTGTCCAGCAAGTTGCGCAGCGCCGCCACCGCCAGCGGTGCCGGCATACCGAGGTAGATGCGCGTGGCCTCCTCCGGCAGGCGCACAACGATGCGCCGGTTATCACCCCCACCGGCATCCTGCACCGCCTGCCGGGCGACCTGTTCGGCGCTGCACTGCACGCCATCTTCGAACGACAGGCTGCCTTCGACCCGCGCCAGCAGCAGCAGTTGTTCCAGGGTCCGGTGCATGCGGTCGGTGCCCTGTTCTGCATGCGCCAGCGCCTGCTCGCGCACTGCGCCATCGGTCATGCGGGCCACCTGCAGGTGGGTCTTGATCGCCGTCAGCGGGCTGCGCAGTTCATGCGCGGCGTCGTCGGTGAGCCGGCGTTCGCGCTCCAGGGTCTGGGCGATGCGCAGAAACAGCTGGTTCTGGGTGTCGAGCAAGGGTTGCAACTCACTGGGCAAGCCCGCCACCTGCAACGGCTCAACGCTGTCGGCTCGCCGCCTGCGCAAGGCGTCACGCATGCGATTGAGCGGCTCCAGGCCTTTGCCCAGGCCGATCCACACAAGCCCCAGGCTGCCGAGCAAGGCCATCAGCACCGGCGCCGAGGCGGCCAGCAGGATGGACTGGTTGAGCGCCTCGCGCTCCATGTGGCGGTCGGCAGTGGTGATGCGCACATCGCCATGGTTGTAGGTGAAGGTACGCCACAGCGCGCCGTCGATGGTCTGGTCGCGGAAGCCGCTCTGTTCATCGTCCATGCCCCCATCATGCTTGTGGTTGCTGGCAAGAATCTCGCCGCGCAGCGAGCTGACCTGGCAGGCCATGCCGTCGGGCACGGTGAACTGGTCGGCGGAAAAATGCGCCTCTTCGCCCTTGGCGCTCAGAGGCTTGGGCAATTGATCGATCAGCCCCGCGACCATGCGCGCTGACGCCACCAGGCGCTGGTCGAGGGAGAACATCATCTGCTGGCGCAGGTCGCGCAGCATCCAGGCTGCCGCGAGCACCCAGATGATGATGAACGCACTGCCCAGAATCAGGCTCAGGCGTACCCGCAGGCTCATGATGCAGCTTCCTCTGGCGCCTGCGCCGGGCCAAGGCGGTAACCCAGGCCGCGCACGGTCTCGACGATGCTGTTGCCAAGCTTGCGGCGCAGGTGATGGATATGCACGTTGAGGGCGTTGCTTTCGACCTCGTCACTGAAGCCGTACACGCAGTCCTTGAGCTGCTCGCTGGACAGCACCCGGCCAGGGTTCTGCAGCAGGGCCTGGAGCAAGGCCTGCTCACGCCGCGACAGGTCGACCGGCTGACCGGCCAGGGTCGCTTCGCAGCTGCTGGGGTCGTAGCGCAGCGGGCCATGCTCGATCACGTTGACCGCCCGCCCCGCGACCCGCCGCAGCAAGGTGTGCAGGCGCGCGGCCAGCTCGCGCAGGTCGAAGGGCTTGAGCAGGTAGTCGTCGGCACCGGCCTGCAGGCCGTCGACTCGATCAGTGACCGCATCGCGGGCGGTGAGCACCAGCACCGGCAGGTCGATGCCCTGCTGACGCAGGCGGCGCAACAGTTTGAGGCCGTCTTCGTCGGGCAGGCCGAGGTCAAGGATCATCACATCGAACTGCGCCGCCTGGAGCATGGCCCGGGCGGCAGCGGCGTTGGCTACGCGGTCGACGGTCAAGCCTTGGGCAGTGAGGCCGGCGCAGATGCCGCTGGCGATCAGGTCGTCGTCCTCGCAGAGCAGAACGTGCATGGTGGGGGCTCCCGCAGTGGTGTGGCTGGCATTGCACTATGAAGGGATTAACGGGGGATTATGGGCCTTTTTCGCGCCATGGTGGGCGTGCCGTTCAAGGCCGGTGAGCTCAGGCAGGGCCATCGGTCTTTTTGCACCATGATCATCTCCATTCGAAGACGATAAAGACTTTTCCTACAAGAACCACGGAAATGATTACTTCCAAACCATGATGTGATTTCCCCTGCACAGCGCTGTCAGGGAGACACACATGTTTCTGAGCCACCTGGTGCCGTCATGGCACGAGATCGAGTCACGGGTCATCGATAAAGTGGGCTATCAGGGAGGCGCCCATTTCCGCACCCACCATAACCAGCCAGTGGCTTCACTGTCACTCAACCTACGCCGACTCAGGGCGGTGCAGTCTGCCTTCAACCAGGCCGAATGGCAGGCCGCGCACATGCTGCGCCAGCGCTTCGCCGACCTGAACATCGCCGTCATCATTGACGAACTGCTGATCGTCGTCAGGCAGATGGCGATGATCGTTGTCGGCAGCACGTTAACCGGCGGCGCGATTGGCGCCGGGATCGGGGCATTCGGCGCCGGTGCAGGGGCCATCCCCTTGGCCGGCACTGGCGCGACAGTGGGCCTCAAGGTCAGTGGCTGGATCCTGGGCGCACTGGGACTTGCCTCCATTGCCGAGTTCTTTATCGATGGTTTGCCCCGGATCGGCGAGTACTACATCGATGGTATCCGCATCGCCTGGGAGGGCACACGGGACGAAAGCCTTAACCCTTTCGGGCGGGATGATCCGCATGCAATTTCCAGGGCGGCCCATCACATTGCCTTGGGCCATGTGGAAGTGGTGGTTCTGCTATTGGGGGCAATGGTTTCGTACCTCACACGCGGTCGGGGCGATGCCCGGGTGCTGGCGCAGGAGATGGCGGCCAGCAGCAAGGGGGCGCGGCTTGGGCAATGGATGCTAAAGCATGAAGAAGGGCTGAAGAACCGGCCGGATTTGCAGGTGCCGGAGCGGCGTAAGGGGGCGCTGGATCATCCGCAGCCTGCGCAGGCGAATCGCCCTGCGGGGAAGGACAAGGAGTCTTCCCAGGGCAAGCCCAAAAGCATGCCGTTGCATACTGTGGCTTGCTTCAAGGCGGATAAATTGCCAGCCTCTAAGCACATTGAGTTTGAACGGCAACTGAAGGGACAGCAGGATGGGCTAAATCGCCTCACAGTTGAGGAATTCTTGGAAAATATTGCTAACCCTGCAAAGCGGGACCCAAACATAGCCAGAAAAGCAAGAAAGAAATTGTATGATGATCTGAGAAAGAGGGCTTATCAAGATTTGGCTGAGCAGATGAATCCTATCGAAGCAAAAAAACTGTCAACAAAACAGGCCAAAGAAACAATGTCTTCACTTGCAGCATTGCATAATCCAGACTTGATCGCCGGCGGCAAAGACCTCATTAGTGATTTTGGCGACAGGCAAGTCAATTCGAGCATAGGCCCTCAGTGGAAAAGCAAAATTGGAGTACTCGTGCAATCTGTCAAGCAACAGTCCAAGGCGGGAGGCGCCTCTAGCTTCCTAAACATCAAACTGCATAAGTGCTAACAAACAAGGATCATGAATATGGACGAAATCTTCTCGCTCTTCATAGAGGAAATGGGCGAACCTATATTCAGACAGGAAGTTCCTCCATCAACCATAGCACGCTACCGAAGTGTATTCCCAGAAAAATTATTGGACTACTGGATCGAGCACGGCTGGTGCGGGTATGGCGACGGGATATTTTGGACAGTTAATCCTCAGGACTACGAAGGTGTAGTTGCCTCACTCATAGAAGGTACACCACTCCAAGGCCGAGATAGCTATCACATCATCGCGCGAGGCGCTTTTGGCGACCTCTACCTATATGGCGAAAGATCCGGCTTTTCGTTAGATATCGTACCGTACACATCAAATTACTGCGGCCGAATTCAAGCATCAGCAACAAATGACTTGGACAAACAGGTACGGGGATTTTTTCTATTAATGGATCGTGAATCCAACGATTTCGGGAATTTTTTCGAGCCAGCAAAAAACAAACTAGGCAGACTTGAACCTGACGAAATTTATGGTTTTATCCCCGCACTTGCGTTCGGCGGAACACTCCGGCTTGAAAATATTCAAAAAGTCAAGACAGTGGAGCACTTGACACTACTCTCTCAGCTTTCACCCCTTGAACCCTATCCATTCTCCGATTTCTAATGGCACACAAAACAGCCTCCGCCAAACGCTTGACAATTATCACATAACAAACAGTAGAACTTCACACACAAAACCCTAAAAAGGAATTTACCAATGAACGTAGTTTTCTCCATCTTCCTCGAAGCCTTCGGAGACCGTATAGGCCAACAACCCGTACCGCCTTCAGCCCTCGATCATTACAAAGACAAACTCCCCAACCAACTCCTCGACTACTGGAAAGAACACGGTTGGTGCGGCTACGGCAGTGGCCTTTTCTGGCTGGTAAACCCACGTGAATACGAATCCGTAGTCGATGCCTGGCTGGGTGGCACCACCCACGACACATACCACCTCATTGCCCACAGCGCTTTCGGCGAGTTGTACCTGTGGGGTGAAAACACCGGCTCGCTGCTGACCATTGCGGCCTACCATTCCCGGTACTTCCTGAGTGTGCCAAGCGCCAACAGCGAAGAACGGGACAACAAAATCCAAAGCTTGCTCATGCGGGCCATGACCGAAAACATCGGCCTGGGGCTTTTCGACGAGGCCAGAAAAGCATTGGGCGATCTGGAGGCCGGCGAGATGTACGGTTTCGTACCTGCCCTGATGCTGGGAGGCTCTGCGGAGCCGGAGCGCCTTCAGCGACTGGATGCCGAAGTGCATTTGAGTCTGCTCGCGCAACTGGCTGACCTTCAGCCGTATGACCTCGACGAAGAGGAAGAAGAAAATGAATAGGCAGAACGACGTGCTCAGCGGTTGACGGCTTCGGGCCGGTCCACGTCCTGCAACACTCCGGCATCCTGCACTGCAAGCCTGATGCAACTCGCCGGGTGCGCCTTCACCACCGAGCGCGCGCCCTCATCACCCGTCAGGCGTGAAAGCGCCGGCCAGAAATCGCGCCCGAACAACACCGGGTGCCCCTGTTGTCCGTCATGTTCTGGCAAGACGATCCTGGACAAATCGGCAACCGCGGCAAGCTGGCCCAACGTTGCCTGAGCGATCCAGGGCATATCGCCCAACAGCACCGCCACCGCCTGTGCCTCACTGTCGATCAACGAGGCAGCCCCGGCCGCCAGGCTATGCCCCATCCCCAACCCGGCATCCGGGCTGGCAATGACCCGGCATTGGCCCTGTAAACCCAGATCCTCGCCGCGCTCCCCCTCACGCAGTACCACGCGAACATCGCTGAATACCGAACAGGCACGCTCGACGCTATGCACCAGCAAGCTGCGCCCATCGGCCAACGTGGCCCGGCGCTTGTCGGCACCGAAACGCACGCTGCTGCCCGCCGCCAGTACCAGCGCGACGATGCTCACAGCGCCGCCCGCTCGATGCCGTTACGCATGCGCAGGATATCGGCCAGCACTGCCAGGGCGATCTCAGCGGGGGTCTTGCTGCCCAGGTTGAGGCCGATCGGTGCGTGGATGCGCGCCAACTCGCCACTGCCCAGGCCACCGATGCGCTGCAGGCGTTCGCGACGCTTGTCGGAGGTGGCCTTGGAGCCCATGACGCCAATGTAAAACGCCTCGGTACGTACTGCTTCAAGCATGGCCAAGTCATCGATTTTGGGATCATGGGTCAATGCAACCACTGCCGTGTCGGCATGGCAACCACCGTTGGCGATGAATTCCGACGGCAACTCGCGGCGCACTTCGATGCCGTGCAGCACCACGCCTTCGAGCACCTCGCTGCGCGGCTCGCAGAGGATGACTTCAAACCCCAGCCCCTTGCCGAACTCGGCGCAATACTGCGCAACGCTGGAATACCCCGCCAACAGCAGCCGCTGAGCGGCGCCCACACGCAGGCGCACACGGTTGGCGGCACGTTCGACCCTTGGGCCCTGGCACGTGTCGTCGCTGAGCCGGCGCGTGCCCTCGGGCAGGCTCACCTCGCGCAGAAGCCGCCGCTGGCCCTGCAGCGCACTTGCCAAGGCGCGCAGATGCGCCTGCACGTCGCAATCGGCCGGCAGGTTTTCCACCAGCACCTCCAGCACCCCGCCACACGGCAGACGAATGCTCGAACGCCGGTCGCTGCCGTCGCCATAGCGCACGATCGCGACCGGCTCGGGGAACTCGCCCAGGGCCACGCGCTCGAGGAAGTCGTCCTCGACGCAGCCGCCCGACAGCGAGCCCACCCACTGCCCTGCCTCGTTCACCGCCAGCAGCGAGCCCGGCGCGCGCGGCGCCGAACCGTAAGTGGCCAGCACCGTGCACAACCAGACCCGCTGGCCGTTACCCGACCACTGCATCGCCTGGTGTACAACCTGCAGATCAAGATGTTGCACGTATTACTCCGCCTTCAGCTCAGCAAGCTGTTGTACGCTCAAATCACCCGGCAATCCGCCCCAGGCCTGACGCAGGTAATTGACCATATCCGTGACCTGCTCATCACTGAGCCTGTCGGCAAAGCCCGGCATGGGCTGCATGCGCTCGAAACCTGTGAATTGCTGCTCACGGATACCGTCGAGGATGGCCTTGACCAGGTTGCGTGAATCCCCCTGACGCAGCACCGTGTTGCCCTGCATTGCCACCGCGATATGCGGCTTGCCTTCGCCGTCGACACCGTGGCAACCGGCGCAGACATTGAGGTATTGCTGGCGGCCGCGCTTGGCGCTGTCGCTGAGCTGGTCCAGGGGGACTTCCTGTATGACCTTGGCAGGCGGCGGCTGTTCACCCAACAAATAGGTGGCCATGGCAGCCAGGTCGGCGTCCTCGAGGTGCTGGGTGCTGTGGTGCACCACCGGGTACATCTCGTTGAACATGCTGCCCTGGGCGCTGATACCGTGCTTGAGGAAGGTGGTGAGGTCGGGCTGGGTCCAGCCACGGTCGGCAAGGTCCTTGGCCAGCAGGCTCGGTGCCAGGTAGCCATTGAGCAGCCCGCCGGTCAGGCGCTGGTCCTGCTGCAGCGCACCAATCGGGTTACGCGGGGTATGGCACTCGCCGCAGTGGCCCATGACTTCGACCATGTACTGCCCGCGCTGCCATGCCGGGCTTTTACCTTCGGTGGGCTGTAGCTGCACACTCTTGCCGTACAGCATGTTCCAACCCGACAGGCCCATGCGCACGTTGAACGGGAAGCTGAGCTTGGTCTGCGGTGCCGGGCGGTTGATCGGCGGCACGGTCATCAGGTACGCCAGGATCGCATCGGAGTCTTCCCGGGAGATCAGGTGGTACGAGGTGTAGGGCATGGCCGGGTACAGGTTGGCGCCGTCCTTGCGCTTGCCCTCGGTGACGGCCGCAAAGAATTCGTCGGCGGTGTAATTGCCGATGCCGTACGCTTTGTCCGGGGTGATGTTGGTGCCATAGATGGTGCCGAACGGTGAGTGAATCGGCAGGCCGCCAGCATAGGGCGCGCCGCCTTCGGCGGTGTGGCAGGCCATGCAGTCGGCGGCACGGGCGAGGTATTCGCCGCGCTTGATCTGTGCCGGGTCATCGGCCTGGGCCGCCATCGATACGGCGAGGCCAAGCGCCAGCGCCAGGCTGGAACGTACGAACGCCATGCTCAACCCTCCTTGACCAGGCCGAGGTCGTTGAGGACCGTACGGGTGGCGTCGTAGTAACGCACGTAGCCAGTGCAACGGCAGATGTGGTGCCCCAGGCTCTCTTCGATACGGTCCTCCAGCTCGCTCTTCTTCACCGGCTGACGCTGGGCATTTTCCACCAGCACGGTGGCCGCGTTGACGAAGCCCGGTGCGCAGTAGCTGCACTGGAACGCGAACAGGTCGACGAACTTCTGCTGGATGGGGTTGAGCGTGAAGTTGCCGGCCTCGTCCTGCTTGGCATGGCTTTCGATGGTACGGACCTTCTTGCCGGTGAAGTAATGGGCACCGGTGATGCAGGTACGCACTTCTTCACTGGTGCCATCCGGGTTGTCGACGATCACGACGCAGGCATGGCAGATACCCTGGCCGCAGCCCAGGCGCGAGCCGGTGAGGTTCTGGTGTTCGTGCAGGTAGTCGATCATCGCCAGGTCGTCGGGGACCTCGACCGGACCGACAGGTTGACCGTTGAGGGTCAGTTGAAGCGGACGGTTAGCCATTGAGGGCCTCCTTGATGCGGGCTGGAGTAATCGGAAGGTCACGCACACGCTTGCCGATGGCATGGGCAACGGCGTTGCCGATGGCACCGACCACCGGGATCATCACCACCTCGGCAATGCCCTTGGACGGGTCGGTGGGCGACAAGGGCGGGAGAATCTCGGAGGTCTGCTTCCAGACGGCCACGTCCTTGGCATGCGGCAGGCGATAGCGGTTGAAGTTCCAGTCGCCCTCCCCCGGGCCACCCTCATGCAACGGCATCTCTTCGGTCAGCGCATGGCCAATGCCCATGGCGATGCCGCCTTCGAGCTGGCCCTTGACCAGCTCCGGCACCAGCACACGGCCGCACTCGACCCAGCTGTGATGGTTGAGGACCTGCACCTCATGGGTGCCCTTGTTCACTTTGATTTCGACGATGGTGGCCACCGGGCTGTAGTAGGTGACCATGGCGTTGTTCAACTGGGTGGCCGGGTAGGCGGCGTTCTGCCGGTCGAGCAAGTGGTAGCCGTTGCTGCTCATCTGCGCTTTCTTGGCGTTCGGGGCACCGTCGCCGTATTTCACGGCCACCGCATCGAGCGGGAAACGCTCGCGCACGCCGTCGATGACGAAGTCGGCCTCTGCCCAGCTCCAACGGTTGAAACCGTGCACGCTGACGCCGGTGACCAGGCCCATTTCGTGGGCTTTTTTCGCAAGCTCGGCGAACGGGATCGGCGCCAGGCCATTGCCGGTCAGTTCACCGTTGACCCACACCGCGTTCTCGCGGCGCACCACCAAGGGGTTGGCCTGCCCACCGAACGGGCCTTGACGCCACAGGGCCATGGCCGCCGGCCATAGGCCATGGTTGAACAACACGCGCGCCGCTTCGCGGGTGGCGTGGCTGAAATAGAACGCCGAGTTGGTCGCCGACGACGGCGATGCCAGCTTGCCGACCCAGCGCGGGTTGCGCAGCGCCGCGTCCTGCTCGGCCTGGCTGATCAGGTACGGGTTACCGCTGGTGGCCAGTTGCAGTTCAGGCCACTCGGTCACTGCGGTCTTCACCTCGTCGGCCGAACGGCCGAGGAAGTCGCTGACCACCAGAGCCTGGGAAGTGGACATGCCGGTGCCCAGTTCGGTACCGATGTGGCGCAGGCTGATGCGGCCATCGGCGGTGAACTCGACGCTGGCCATCGGCGCTTCGGAACCGGTGCCGAAGTCCTTCTGGCAGATGGCGAAACCGACGCCGTACCAGTGGTCCTTGTCTTTGGCGTCGATCTCGCGCTTGCGTGCGTCACGGTTGCGCCACCAGTCGTGGGCGGCGGCCTTGTCGAGGATCTCGTGCAGGCGCAGGGCACCTGCCGGGACCGCGCCCTGGGTGTTCTTCATACCCGATTTGAGCGCGTTGGCGCGGCGCAGGTCGATGGCATCGACGCCCAGGCGCCCCGCCACTTCGTCGACCATCATTTCGGTGGCGGCCATGGTCTGCAAGGTGCCGTAGCCGCGCATGGAGCCGGCCTCGACGCCACGCGAGTGGTAGGCCGTGACGGACAGGTCGTTCTGCGGCATGTAGTAGATCGACTGCGCCGCCGTGGCGCCAACCGCAGCCACCGACGGGCTGTAGTTGATGCGGCCACCGCCATCACAGCTCATGTCGGCGCGGAAGATCTTGAAGCTGTTGTCCTTCTTGTCCACGGCCAGTTGATAGCGGATGTCGAAGGCATGGCGCTTGATGCCGCTCTGGAACTGCTCATAGCGGTCGTTGGCCAGGCGGATCGGCACACCGGCACCATACAGCGCGGCAACTGCGGCGTAGAAGACGAAGATGTTGTTGTCTTTGGAGCCATAGCCCACGGTGTAACCCGGGTGCATGTTGAGGTGGTTGAGGGCGAAGCGCGAGGGCTTGATCATGTGCACGCAGTCCTGCGCCACTTCGAACGGGCACTGGGTGGCGACCACGAAGTGCAGCGTACCGGTGCCGGCGTCGTACCAGCCATTGCCGTTGTCGGGCTCGAGCGCCGCCGGCTCGATGGAAGGCGTCTTGTAGCGCTCATCGAACACCAGCCAGTCTGCCGGCGGGTTGTCCAGTTGCTCACCGATCCGCTGGGCGTAGAACAGGCCCTGCTCGGTGAGGTCGCCGTGCTGGTTGGGCTGCTTGGACCACACCGGTTTGCGGTTGAGGATGGTCGGGAACAGCATGCTGTTCTTCAGGCTGGAGAACTCGTCCTCGTCGAACGGCGTGGCGCCGCCGACGCGCACGAAACGGAAGCTGCCGTAAGGGTCACGCTGGTACAACGGGGCCTGGGCGCCGTAGCGGATCGCCTTGTCGTTGAACTGCAGCTTGCGCTTGGCCTGGCGGAAGCGCTCGAAGTCGTTCCAGATCAGGATCGCCACCGGGTGGCCAATGAACATCGGCACCTTGCCAGGTGGCAGCAGCGGGTCAGGCGAATGGGCTTGGGGCCAGGCGATACCGTCCTTTTCCAGGTCGGCGGCGGTGACGATGCGGTCCGGCTGCAGCTCGGCGCCGAGCAGGCCGAGGTCGAAACCGGCGTAGATGCGGTCGGCCTTGGTGGTCTTGAGCAACATGGCATGCCCTTGCTGCTCGGGCCAGCCGGGCATGTCCTTGGCGCGGATGTCGCGGGCAAAGACTTTGTTGCCACAGACCTTGGACAACGCGTCGTTACGGAAACGCGCCTTGCCGTCGTGGTTCATCCACTTCTGCGGCGACGTGGTGACACGGTCCTCCATCAGCGCGGCGAAGGCCTGGCTGCCGAGCGGCGCCATGCTCACGCCGACACCGGCGATCAGGCCACCTTGCAGGAAGGAGCGCCGGGAAATATCACGGTTGGACATGCTTGATCCTCTGGGCAGGCCGCTGCCTGCCCATCTTTTGATTCTTGTGCTGGAAACGCGGAAGGATGTGACCGCCTACGCAGGACGCCCACAAAAACTGACTTTCACGTCAACTTTACAGCACTCCAATAGGTTTTGGCAAAGTCAAGCAGACAGTATGTCGCGGTATGTCCGCACTGCTCGCGCCCAACCACGGCCACAGGTTAACTTTGGGTTAATCGGCTCAGGCCAGCATGGCACCGTTCAACTCTGCCAAGGCGAAGACATGCGCGTCCTCCTGCTCTTCCTCACATTCCTTGTGGCCGGCCCGCTGCAGGCCAACCCGTTCGCGGTAAAACCCGACTTCCTGCCGGTGAACCAGGCGTTCGTCCTGACCCACGACCGCCAGGCCGACGGCCAGATGCGCCTTCATTTCCAGATCAAACAGGGCTACTACCTCTACCAGAAGCGCCTGAAATTCGATGGCCTGCCCGTCGAGCAGCACCCGCAACTGCCGCCAGCCCTCAACCATCACGATGAATTCTTCGGCGACAGCGCGGTGTACCGCGAGCAACTCGAACTGCTGCTCCCCGCCAACACCGAAGGCCAGTTGCGCCTGGGCTGGCAAGGCTGCGCCGACGCCGGCCTGTGCTACCCGCCACAAACCACGGTCATCGACCTGGGCGGCAGCGCCGCGCCTGCCACCGACCAGGCCAGCGACCAAGCCCTGGCCAGCGGCCTGCAGAGCACCAGCCTTCTCTGGAGCCTGCTGGCGTTCTTCGGCCTTGGCCTGCTGCTGGCTTTCACCCCTTGCTCGCTGCCGATGCTGCCGATCCTGGCCGGCCTGGTCATGGGCAACGGCGCCAGCGCACGCCGTGGCTGGGTGCTGGCCGGGGTCTACGTGCTGAGCATGGCGCTGGTCTATGCAGGGCTCGGCGTGGTTGCAGCGCTGCTTGGCGCCAGCCTGCAAGCCTGGTTGCAGCAGCCTTGGCTGTTGGGCAGCCTGGCGGCGCTGTTCGTGATACTTGCCCTGCCGATGTTCGGCGCTTTCGAATTGCAATTGCCAGCCGCCCTGCGTGATCGCCTGGACCGTGCCGGGCAAAGCACCCGTGGCGGCAACCTCTACGGTGCGGCGCTTCTGGGGGCCCTGTCGGGCCTGCTGCTCGGGCCGTGCATGACCGCGCCGCTGGCCGGCGCCCTGCTTTACATCGCGCAGAGTGGCGATGTGCTGCAAGGCGCGCTGGTGCTGTTCAGCCTTGGCCTGGGCATGGGTGTGCCCTTGCTGTTGCTGGTCACCTTGGGCAACCGTTACCTGCCCCGCCCGGGCGCCTGGATGGAGCGGGTCAAGGGGGTGTTCGGCTTCGTGTTCCTGGCCATGGCCCTGTACACCGTCCGCAGCCTGCTCGCCGCGCCGCTGCTGCTGGCCTTGAGCGGCGCCTGGCTTATTGCGCTGGGCTGGGCGGCCTGGCCGGCCCTGCAGCGTCTGCCGGCCTTGCGCGCCTTACCGTTGTTGGGCGCCTTGTGGGGCGGCCTGCTGCTGATAGGCGCTGCCGCCGGCGGCGATGACCTCTGGCAGCCGTTGCGCCCGTTTGCCGGCGGGCCCGCACCTTCGGCCACTGAGCACGGCGAAGATGCGTTCGTCACCGTCAGCCGCCCGGAGGACCTGCAACGCGAGCTCGATGCGGCCAAAGCCCGTGGCCAATGGGTGATGGTCGATTACTACGCCGACTGGTGCGTATCGTGCAAAGTCATGGAAAAAAAGGTGTTTGCCCGTGACGATGTGCAAGCCAGCCTGGCCGGCGTGCGCCTGCTGCGCCTGGACGTGACCGCCGATGCCCCCGCCAGCCGTGCCCTGCTGCAGCGCTACCAGGTACCCGGCCCGCCCAGCATCCTCTGGCTCGGCCCGGAAGGCGAAGAACGCCGCGCGCGGCGCATCACCGGCGAGGTGGATGCGGCCGCCTTCCTGCAACATTGGGCCCAGACCAGGAGCCAAGGCTGATGCTGACGGTAACCCTGGGGCCCCTGACCATGGCCCTCAATCATCTGTTGATGCTCGCCGCCCTGGGCATCGCCAGCGTGGTCGGCTGGTGGGTGGCCCGGCGTGGCGGCGAAAGCCCGGAGTCGGCGCTGTTCAACCTGTTCTTGATCGGCCTGCTGTGCGCTCGCCTGGGCTTCGTGCTGGCCTACTGGCCGATGTACCGCGATGACCTGGTGCAGGTGATCGACATCCGCGACGGTGGTTTCCTGCTCTGGTCGGGGCTGACCGGCGTCGTGCTCGCCAGCCTCTGGCAAGGCTGGCGCCACCCCGGGCTGCGTCGCCCGCTGGGCTGGGCGCTGTTCAGTGGCGCGCTGTTCTGGGGCCTGGCCAGCCTTGGCAGCCATCTGTACAGCAAGGGCACCGAGCTGCCAGAGCTGAGCCTGCGCAATGCCAGCGGGCAATCGGTCGCGCTGCACAGCTATCGCGGCAAGCCACTGGTGATCAACATCTGGGCGACCTGGTGCCCACCGTGCCGCCGGGAAATGCCGGTGCTGCAACACGCCCAGGGTGAGTACCCTCATGTGACGTTCCTGTTCGTCAACCAAGGCGAGACGCCGGAAAACGTCAGCACCTTCCTCGCCACCACGGGACTGAGCCTGACCCATGTGCTGTTCGACGGCACCGGTATTCTGGCCCAGCGAGTCGGTTCCATGGCCCTGCCCACCACCCTGTTCTACGACGCCAACGGGCGGCTGATCGGCAGCCACCTGGGCGAGCTGTCCCGGGCCAGCCTGCACCGTGCCCTGGAACCTTTCGAACGGGCCGCCGCGCCCGCCCCTGCCGCACAAGGAAAATGACATGCGAATGACTGCACTGCTGCCCCTGTCCCTGGCCCTGCTGGCCGCCCCGCTGGCGCAGGCCGAAACGCTGCCCAAGGCAATCGAGCAACTGCAAGCCAAGGGTGCCGTGATCAAAGGCAGCTTCGATGCACCCAATGGCCTGCGCGGTTACGCCGCCGAGTACCAGAACAACGGCATCGCCCTGTACCTTACGCCCGATGGCAAGCATGTGCTGGTCGGCAGCCTGTTTGACGAACAGGGCCAGGACCTCAGTGCCGAACCCCTGGAAAAGCTGGTGTACGGGCCTATGTCCAAGGCCATCTGGGCGAAACTGGAAAAAACCAGCTGGATCGCTGACGGTAAAGCCGATGCACCGCGCAAGATCTACCTGTTCAGCGACCCGAACTGCCCGTACTGCAACATGTTCTGGCAGCAGGCGCGGCCATGGGTGGAATCAGGCAAGGTGCAGCTGCGCCATATCATGGTCGGCATCATCCGCGAGGACAGCCCGGGCAAGTCGGCGGCACTGCTGGCCGCCAAAGACCCGGCCAAAGCGCTGGAGCAGCATGAGAAAGCAGGCAAGGCCAGTACCCTGAAAGCGCTGGACAAGGTGCCAGAGGCGGTGCAGCAGAAACTGGCAGCGAACCTGGCCTTGATGGAAGAAATGGGCTTGCAGGCCACGCCGGCGATCTTCTATCAGGATGAGCAGGGCAACCTGCAGAGCCAGCAAGGGGCACCACGGCCGGAGGCATTGGGGAAAATTCTCGGCAAGCGCTAACCTCGCCGATCCAGTGTTTTCGAGCGCCGCACACGCGGCGCTCAATTTCAAAAGTGGGGCACAAGGCAAGGCACCTCACGGTGCACTCGGCTAATGGGTTGCCAACCGAAAACATCACGAAACACTCATTTCAAAAAAAACGACATAAACGCATCGCGATCAATTCTCAGAACAAAGCGAAAAGTATTACGCCTCTTTAGGAAAAACTACCGGAACACTTAAAGAAGCGGCCAGACCAGCCCCTCCTCACCCAGCACTGTAGGAAATCACCTAAGCAACTTTCTTACAGCGTGAAGCCTCAATAAACCACCGCCTGTTTTTAGGTCACCCCAGGTCAATTCAACCCCGTTGACATCTGCCACCCCAACAGCAACTCTTGGCGCAAGCTTGGTCTTCAGCCTCGCTGGCTTCAGCCACAGGACTTGAATTGCTACCCGAGAAGAAATGAAAACAATAAGAACCTACAACTATGAAATACTAAACTTTGAATTACCTCCACACCAAAAACTTCAAACACCGAACGCCCCCACTCAGCGAGCCAAGAACACCAAACTCGTACTGATGCTATGCACTCAGCTCATTGGCTATTCGGCCATCAACACTCCCATTGAAAACAATGAAGAACGCCTCCCGAACCACACTCGCTACTGGATCGTCGCCGCGCCTTCTTGGCGGGTAAATCAACTCCCACAAGCCCGCCGTTGTAGGTAATACAACGCAGACCTGTAGAAGGTGATCTCCCCGCTAAGAGGCCGCTACGGGTCAATCCGTGCCGGTCACAACCCCTCCAGCTCCGCCATCAGATCACTCAACCTATCCACCTTGCCTTCATCCAGCGCACTGCCCTGCAGCCCACGCACATATTCAGCCAGCTCCTCGACCGTACTGCACTCGAACATCGCCCGCAGCGGCACGTTCAACCGCAGCTGCTTCTGCACCCGCGAGGCAATCTGCGTAGCCAGAAGCGAATGCCCGCCCAGCTCGAAGAAGTTGTCGTGCATCCCTACCCGCTCGGCCTTGAGCACGTCGGCCCAGATACCGGCGAGCACCTCTTCCAGTTCGTCGCGTGGCGCCACGTAGGCCTGGCCATGCTGGCCGCCGATGTCGATGGCCGGCAACGCCTTGCGGTCGAGCTTGCCGTTGGCGTTGTGCGGCAGGCTATCGAACCAGCCCCAGTGCAGCGGCACCATGTATTCCGGCAAGTCGGCACGCAGGCGTTGCTTGACCTGCTCCAACAGCGTGGCATCGGCGCTGACGCCCTGATGCGCCACCAGGTATCCGACCAGGTGCTTGCCGTTCACACCGTCCTGCACACCCACGGCGGCGTCGCGGATTTCGGCCTGCTCGTGCAGGCGGGCTTCGATTTCACCCAGTTCGATCCGGTAACCGCGGATCTTCACCTGGTGGTCGATGCGTCCGACGTATTCGAGCACGCCATCGGGGCGCTGCCGCGCCAGGTCACCCGTGCGGTACAGGCGCTCGCCCGGCGCACCGTGCGGGTGCGGGATGAAGGCCAGGGCGGTGCGCACCGGGTCGCCGACATAGCCACGGCCCACGCCGGTACCGGCAACGCACAGCTCGCCCACCGCGCCCAACGGCACCAGGGTTTGATCCTCGCCGTACAGGTACAGGCGGTTGTTGTCGGTTGGCGTACCGATCGGCAGGTAGCTGCCGCGCGTCGAGGCCAGGTCGACGCGGAAGAACGCCACGTCATCGGAGCACTCGGCCGGGCCGTAGGCATTGACCAGGCCGATGTGCGGATAGCGCTGCAGCCATTGCGCGGCCAGCTCAGGCGGCATGGCTTCGCCGGTCGGCAACATCCAGCGCAGGCCGTCCAGCGCCTGGTGATCGTTGGCCAGCATGCCCTGGATCAGCGAGGGTACGCTTTCCAGCACGGTGATGCCGGTGGCCTGCACATGGGCCAGCAGGCCTTGTGGGTCGTGGGCGATGGCGTTTGGCACGATCTCGACCCTGGCACCGAACAATGGCGCGGCAAGGAATTGCCAGACCGAGATATCGAAGCTTTGCGAGGCGGTCTGGGCAATCACGTCATGCTCGTTCAGCGCCAGGTAAGGGACCTTGCTCAGCTGGTTGTTGAGCATGCCGCGCTGCTCGACCATCACGCCTTTGGGCAGGCCTGTGGAGCCTGAGGTGTAGATCACATAGGCCAGGTTGTCCGGCCCGCTGTGAATCCCTGGGTCATGGCTGGCGACGCTGCTCGCCTGTACCTCTTCCCACACCAGCAGGCGTGGCCGTGCCCCACCCGCCAGTTCGTCCAGCAACAGGCGCGCCTGCTCGGCACAGGCCGCGCTGCACACCAGCACCGGCGTGCGGCTAAGCTCGACGATGCGCTGCAGGCGCGCCGACGGCAGGCCGGGGTCCAGCGGCAGGTAACCGGCACCGGCCTTGAAGCTGCCGATGATCATGCCCAGCAGTGGCAGGCCCCGCTCGGCAAGCAGTGCGATCGGCTGATCGATGCCTGCGCCCGCAGCGACCAGCGCATGGCCCAGGCGGTTGGCTGCCAGGTTCAGGCCGGCGTAGTCGTAGCTCGCCTCGAGGCAGCGGGCCACCGTGCGCTCGGGGTGCGCGGCGACCTGTGCCTCGAACTGCGCGACGTAGCTCTGCTCCAGGGCGTAGGCATGTTCGGTACGGTTGCAGTCATCGAGCAGGAAGCGCTGTTCTTCTTCACCCAGCAACGGCAGTTCGCTGACCTCGCCCTCGAAACCCTGCACCAACGCCAGCAACAGGCGCTTGAACTCGGCCAGCAGACGTTCGACGGTCGAATGCTCGAAGTAGCGCTGGTCGAACGACAGGTGCAGGCCAAGGTCATCGCCCGGGTAGCACACCGCCGTCAACGGGAAGTTGGTGTGAGTACGGCCCGAGTCGGAGCTGGCGTTGAGGTGCTGGGCGTGGTCGAGCACGGCGGTTTCCACCGGGGCGTTCTCGAACACGAACAGGCTGTTGAACAGGGGCTGACCTTTGGGCAGTTCGCTGCATTCCTGAATCGTCACCAAAGGCAGGTATTCGTATTCGCGCAGCTCCATGTTGCGCTCCAGCAGGCCTTGCAGCCACTGGCGCACGCTGCAACGCTGGCCCGGTTCGGGCAATTGCACACGCAGGGCGATACTGTTGATGAACAGGCCAACGGTGCGCTGCATCTGCGGCATGCTCACCGGCCGCCCGGCCACGGTCACGCCAAAGGCGACGTCGCGCTCGCCGCTGTAGCGGGCAAGCACCAGGGCCCAGGCCGCCTGGGCGAAGGTGTTGATGGTCAGTTGGTGAGCCTGGGCCAGTTCGCGCAGGCGCACGCCGTCACTCACCGCCAGGCGGGTGTAGCAGTCACCGACCACCATGCCGTCACCGGCATGGTCATTACGCAGCGGGCGGTCGCTTGGGATCGCCGTGGCGCGCTCGAAGCCGGCCAGGTTGGCCTGCCACCAGCCTCGTGCTTCGTCCAGGTCCTGGCGTTGCAGCCAGCCGATGTAGTCGCGGTAGCGTGGCGGCACCGGCAGCTGGGCCTGGCGGCCTTCGCCAAGGGCCTGGTAAAGCTCGAAGAAATCGTTCATCAACAGCGAGCGGCACCAGGCATCGATGAGGATGTGGTGGTTGCTCATCATGAACCAGTAACGCTCATCGTCGACCCGCACCAGGCGCAGGTGGAACGGCGCCTGGCGCAGCAGCTCGAAGCCAGCCTCGCGTTCCTGCTTGTGCAGTGCTTGCAGCCGCTGTTCCTGGGCCGCCTCGTCGAGGCCGCGCCAGTCCTGATAATCGACAGGCGTGTTACCCGGTTTGTGAATGATCTGCAGCATCGCTTCGCCGGCATTCCAGCTGAACGATGCTCGCAGTGCCTCGTGGCGCGCCACCACCGCCTGCCAGGCCTGGGCGAAACGCTGCGGGTCGAGGGCGCTGTCGATGCGGTAACGGTCCTGCATGTAGTAGATGCCGGTACCCGGCTCCAGCAGGGTATGCAGCAGCAGGCCCTCCTGCATTGGGGTCAGCGGGTAGACGTCTTCGATTTCGCCAGCCGGAACCGGCAGCGCGTCGATCTGTTCCTGGGTCAGGTGCGCCAGCGGGAAGTCCGAGGGCGTGAAGCTGCCCGTACCCTCGGCCAGGCAGTGGCCAACCAGTGCCAGCAGTTCGTGGCGATAGGCATCGGCCAGACGCGCAATGGTCTGCTGGTCGAAACGCTCGCGACTATAAGTCCAGCGCAACTGCAAGGCACCGCCATAGACCTGGCCGTCGACGCTCAGCCAGTTCGGCAGCGGCGCGTCGAGGTCGTGGGCCAGGCCGGCAGGGGCATCCAGCGGCTGGAACAGCGCCGCACTGTCGAACTGCTGGTCGAACTGGCCGAGGTAATTGAAGGTGATGCGAGCTTGCGGCAGCGCGGCCATGCGTTCGCGCCCGGCGTCATCTGCCAGGTAACGCAGCACGCCGAAGCCCTGGCCTTTGTGCGGCACCTCGCGCAGCTGTTCCTTGATGCGTTTGATCGAGGTGGCGCGTGCGCAGTCGTCGTCACCCGCCTGAGGGTTCAGGCGCAGCGGGTAGGCACTGGTGAACCAGCCCACGCTGCGGGTCAGGTCCATGTCTTCAAACAGCCCGTCACGGCCATGGCCTTCGAGCTGCACCAGCACCTCGTCGTCACCGGTCCAGTGGCACAGGGTGCGCGCCAGGGCAGTCAGCAGCAGGTCGTTGACCTGGGTGTGGTACGCCGCGGGGGCCTGCTGCAACAACTGACGGGTCTGCTCCACATCCAGGGCAATGGCCAGGGTATCGGCATGCCGGTGCAGGTTGCCGCCCTGCGGGTGATCACATGGCAGCTCATGGCGCACATGCCCCAGTTGGTTCTGCCACCAGCCGAGCTCGTCGCGCAGCGAATCGCTGCCGGCGTAGCTTTCCAGGCGCGCGGCCCAGTCGGCCATGGCGTGGGTCTTGGCCGCCAGCGGCTGACCACGGTACAACGCCTGCAGGTCTTCGAGCAGCACGCGCCACGACACCCCATCGACCACCAGGTGATGGACCGCCAGCAACAGTCGCTGGGCGCCCTGCCCGTCACTGACCAGCAAGGCGCGCAGCAATGGCCCGTGCTCCAGGTCCAGGCTGCGTTGTACGTCGGTGTAAAGCGCCTGGCAGTCGTTGAAATCGGCCACGGTGGCAGTCCATAGCAATTGCTCGCCAGGCGATACGGCGTATTCGCCCTGCCAGCGGCCATCGGCCTGGGTGAAGCGCAGGCGCAGGCTGTCGTGGT
This sequence comes from Pseudomonas sp. NPDC089758, assembly GCF_044748705.1. Lineage (NCBI taxonomy): Bacteria > Pseudomonadati > Pseudomonadota > Gammaproteobacteria > Pseudomonadales > Pseudomonadaceae > Pseudomonas > Pseudomonas sp. NPDC089758. The sequence continues at coordinate 35,415 of NZ_JBIVGN010000024.1, read as the reverse complement.
GCGCCAGCAATGCAGCCAGGGCCCGCTCCAGCAGGGCACTGTCCAACGGCACCCGCGCCTGGAGCAACACCGCCTGGTTCCAGTGGTGCGGTTGGGCCACCTCACTGTCGAAGAACCACTGCTGGATCGGCGTCAGGCCGCTGTGACCCTGGCGTTGGCCCTGTTCGATGATGTTCGCTATCTCGCTGCGGCCAACCACGGCGGCCAGGGTCTGGATGGTCTGGTGCTGGAACAGGTCGCGGGGAGTGAACTGCAGGCCCAGCTGACGCGCCCGGCTGACCACTTGAATGGACAGAATCGAGTCGCCGCCCAGTTCGAAGAAGTTGTCCTGCACACCCACGCGAGAGACGTTGAGCACTTCGCGCCAGATCTGCGCCAGTTGTTCCTCCAGCTCGTTGGCCGGCGCCTGATAGTGCTGGCGCGCCTGCTCCAGGTCGGGCATCGGCAGGGCGCGGCGGTCGAGCTTGCCGTTGCCCATCAACGGCAGGCTGGCGAGCAGCACCAGGTGCGCCGGTACCATGTAATCCGGCAGATGCTGGCGGGCGTCGGCCTTGACCGCTTCGCGCAGCTGGGCCTGGGCCTCGCTGTCAGCACTGGCCTGCTTGCACACCAGGTAGCCCACCAGTTGCTTGCCACCGGGCAGGTCGAGCGCGAGGACCACGGCCTCGTCGACATCGGCATGCGCCTGCAAGCGGCTTTCGATTTCGCCGAGCTCGATGCGGAAGCCGCGAATTTTCACCTGCTGGTCGGCACGGCCGATGTACTCCACCAGACCGTCGGCGCGCAGGCGAACCAGGTCACCCGTGCGGTACAGGCGCCCACCGTCAGGGCTGAACGGGTCGGCGACGAAGCGCTCGGCACTGAGGCCCGGACGATCGTGGTAACCCTGGGCCAGGCCGGAACCACCGACGTACAGCTCACCGATGCCGCCCTGTGGCAGCAGTGCCAGGTCCTCGTCGAGGATGTAGGCGCTGCGGGCGCCGATCACCCGGCCGATGGGTACGCTGCCAGCGTCGGCGGGCAGTGTGTCGGGCGCCACGCAGGCCAGCGGCATGACCACGGTTTCGGTCGGGCCATAGGCGTTGATGAACTGCTGCGGGGCGAAGGCCTGGCGGATGCGCGCCAGGTGCTCACCAGTCAGCGCTTCGCCGCCGGTGATCACCAGGCGCACCGGCAGTGGCTCGCCCTGCGAGGCGAGGTATTGGGCCAACTGGCTGCCGTAGCTTGGGGTGAAGCCAAGGACACTGACCTGCTGCTCACGCACCAGCTGGCAGATCTCTTCGGCGCCCCATTGGCCCTGGGCACGCAGCACCACGCGTGCGCCGCACAGCAATGGCACCAGCAGGCGTTCGCTGGCCGCGTCGAAGTTGATCGAGTAGAAGTGCAGCTCGCAGTCGTCGCTGCGCATGCCGAACGCGCTGATCACCGCCTGGCAATGCATGGCAATTTCACCGTGGCTGACCACCACGCCCTTGGGCTTGCCGGTGGAGCCGGAGGTGTAGATCAGGTAGGCCGGGTGTTGCGGCAGGTTGAGGTTGTCCAGCGGCGCATCGCTGTAGGCGCACAGGCTTGCGGCATCGTCCTCCAGGCTCCAGCTGGCCACCCCGCCTGGCAACTCGCCCAGGCTTTGGAGCAGCGCGCGCTGGCTCAGCAGCAGGCCGATGCGGCTGTCCTCGATCATGTAGCGCAGGCGGTCGAGCGGGTACTCCGGATCGAGCGGCACATAGGCGCCACCGGCCTTGAGGATGGCCAACAGGCCGACGACCATTTCCAGCGAACGCTCCAGGGCCAGGCCCACGCGCACCTGCGGGCCGACGCCACGCTCGCGCAGGGCACGGGCCAGGCGGTTGGCCTGCTGGTCGAGTTCGGCATAGCTCAGGTGCTGGCCGGCGAAGGTCAGCGCGCCGGCCTGCGGGGTGCGCGCGGCCTGGGCGGCGAACAGGCCGTGCAGGGTCTGGTCCAGGGCATAGTGATGTTCGCCTTGCAGCTGACCGATCATCACCTGCCGCTCGGCGTCGGCGAGCATTGGCAGTTCGCAAAGGCGCTGCTCGGGGTCGTCGAGCAGGCCAGTCAGCAGTTGCTGCCAGTGCTCGGCCATGCGCGCGATGCGCGGCTTGTCGAACAGGTCGCGGCTGTAGGTCAGGCAGCAACCCAGGCGGCCGTCGAGGTCGGTGACTTCCAGATACAGGTCGAACTTGGTGGCGCTGGCGTCGTTGACCAGATAATCCACCTGCATGCCGGCCAGCTCGCGGCTTTGCTGGAAGGCCCAGCGCTGCACGTTGCACATCACCTGGAACAGCGGGTTGTAGGCACTGCTGCGCGGTGGCTGCAGGGCTTCGACCAACTGGTCGAATGGCAGGTCCTGGTGCGACTGGCCTTCGATGGCGGCCTGGCGCACCTGGTCGAGCAAGGCGGCTACGCTCATCTGCCCGTCCACCTCGCAGCGCAGCACTTGGGTGTTGAGGAAGGCGCCGATCAGCCCTTCGCTTTCGGGGCGGATGCGGTTGGCCACGGGCGCGCCGATGCGCAGGTCACGCTGGCCGCTGTAGCGGTGCAGCAAGGCGGCCAGGGTGGCGGTCATGGTCATGAACAGGGTCAAGCCGCGCTGGCTGTTGAAGGCATGCACGCGGGCCACCAGGGCCGGGTCCAGATCGAAGCGGTACAGCTCGCCACGGTGGCTTTGCACAGCCGGGCGTGGCCGGTCTGCCGGCAGGGCCAGCACCGGGTGCTCATCGCCCAGGCGGGCTTTCCAGTAGGCCAGTTGGCGCGCCCCTTCGCCGCTTTCCAGCCACTGCCGCTGCCACACGCTGTAGTCCAGGTACTGCACTGGCAACGGCGTCAGCGGCGACTCGCGCTCATCGACGAACGCTTCGTACAGCTCGCCCAGTTCGCGGGCGAAGATGTCCATGGCCCAACCTTCGGTGACGATGTGGTGCAGGGTGAGCACGAAATAGTGCTCGCGCTCCGCAGCCTTGACCAGGCAGGCGCGCAGCAGTGGGCCACGCTCCAGGTCAAACGGCTGGTGCGCCTGGGCCTCGGCCAATTGCTCCAGGCGCTGCTCGCGCAGGGCTGCTGGCAAACTGCTGAAATCCTGCCAGTCCAGGTGCACGGCGCTGTCAGCGGCCACGCACTGGTACGGCACACCGTCGATGGCGGGGAACGTGGTGCGGAGGGTTTCGTGGCGCACGATCAACGCCTGCAGCGCACGCTCGAAGGCATCCACATGCAATGTGCCGCGCAGGCGCGCCATGCCGCCGACGTTGTAGGCCGGGCTGTCCGGCTCCATTTGCCAGAGGAACCACATACGCTGTTGCGAATACGACAGCGGCACGGCCTGGCGGCGGTCGACGCGGGTGATCTCGCCTTGCAGGTTGCGTTCACCGGCATCGCGGATACGGGCGATCTCGGCGCAGAAGGTGCCCAGTTCGCTGGCCTCGAACAACACTTTCAGCGGCAGCTCGACGTCGCACGCCTGGCGGGTGCGCGAGACGATCTGGGTGGCCAGCAATGAGTGGCCACCGAGGGCGAAGAAGTCGTCATGCAGGCCGATGCGCGGCAGGTTGAGCACTTCACGCCAGATCGCCGCGACCTCCTGTTCGAGCGCCGTTTGCGGTTCGACATGTTCACGCTGCTGCCAGGCCGGTGCCGGCAGGGCCTTGCGGTCGACTTTACCGCTGGGGCCCAGCGGCATGTGTTCAAGCGCGATCAACTGCGCCGGCACCATGTAGGCCGGCAGGCGCTCGGCCAGGTTGGCCAGCAGCGTTTCAGCCTGGGCCGAGCCGCTGTAGTAGCCGACCAGTTGCGCCCCGACAGCGTCCTGGTGAATCAGCACCAGCGCCTGTTCGACACCCGGCTGGCTGAGCAGGCAGGCCTGAACTTCTTCCGGTTCGACGCGAAAGCCCCTCACCTTCACTTGCTGATCCAGACGGCCGAGGTACTCCAGGGCTTGCGCCTGCCAGCGGGCACGGTCGCCACTGCGGTACAGGCGCTCGCCGTTGCCATCGGCCTGGGGCACGAAGCGCTCGGCGGTCAGGCCTGGGCGGCCCAGGTAGCCGCGGGCCAGGCCCGCGCCACCGAGGTACAACTCACCCGGTACGCCTGGCGCAGCCAGCTGCAGGTCGGCATCCAGCACGCGGCAGATCACGTTGCCCAGCGGGCGACCGATGGGCGAACGCTGGCCGTCCTCGGCCTGGCAGTGCCAGTGGGTGACGTTGATGGCGGTTTCGGTCGGGCCGTAGCGGTTGTGCAGCTGCACCTGCGGCAGCAGTTGCAGCACGCGGTCACGCAGGTTGGCCGGCAGCGCTTCGCCACCAGAGTACAACCGGCGCAGGCTGGTGCAGCCTGCGGCCAGCGGCTCTTGCACGAACACCTGCAACAGCGGCGGCACAAAGTGCAGCGTGGTGACCTGATGCGCCTGCACCAGTGCGGCGATACGTTGCGGGTCGCGGTGTTCACCGGGGCCTGCGAGCACCAGTTTGCAGCCGGTGATCAGCGGCCAGAAGCACTCCCACACCGACACATCGAAGCTGATCGGCGCCTTCTGCATCAGCACGTCGCTGTCATCCAGCGCGTAGGTGGCCTGCATCCACTGCAGGCGCTCGGCCAGGGCCGCGTGGGTATTGCCCACGCCTTTGGGCTGGCCAGTGGAGCCGGAGGTGTAAATCACGTAGGCGAGGTTGTCGCCGTGCAGGTGCAGGCCCGGCGCTTGGCTGGGCCAGCTGTCCAGGTGCAGCTGGTCGAGGGCGATGGCGCTGACGCCGTCGACCTGCGGCAAGCTGGCGAGCATGGCGCTGTTGCTCAACAACAGGCTGGCCTGGCAATCGCGCAGCATGTAAGCCAGGCGCTCGGCCGGGTAGTCGACGTCCAGCGGCACATAGGCGCCACCCGCCTTGAGGATGGCCAGCAGGCCAACCAGCAGTTGCGGCGAGCGCTCGACGGCGATGGCCACGCAGGTGTCGGGGCCAACGCCCTTGTCGCGCAGGTAATGGGCCAGGCGGTTGGCCTGCTGATGCAGTTCGGCGTAGTCAAGGCTGCCGCCTTGCCAGGCCAGCGCAGTGCGCTCGGGGGTCAGGCGCGCTTGTTCGTTGAGCTGTTCGACCACCAGACGCTGCGGTACCGGCGCCGGAGCCTGGCCCCAGGCCAACAGTTGCTGACGGCTTTGCTCGTCCAGCAGGTCGACGTCGCCCACGGCCAGCTGGGGTTGTGCGCACACCTGTTCGAGCAGCGCCAGCAGGTGCTGGGACAGGCGCTTCACAGTGCCCTCGGCAAACAGCTCGGCGGCATAGTCGAAGGCCAGGCTCAGGCGGCCCTGGTGGTCTTCCTCGCTGTGCAGCTGCAGGTCGAACTTGGCTTCGCGGCTGTGCCATGGCAACTCTTCTGCCAGCAGGCCCGGCAGGCGGCGCAAGGCCGAGAGGTCGCGCTGCTGGTGGTTGAACATCACCTGGAACAGGCCTTGTTCACGGGCCTCGGGCAGCGCTTCGAGCAGTTGCTCGAACGGCAGGTCCTGGTGGGCCTGGGCATCGAGGGTGGCTTGGCGCACCTGGGCCAGCAGTGCGCTGAATGGCAGGCGGCCATCGAGTTGCGCACGCAGTACCTGGGTGTTGATGAAGAAGCCGACGATGCCCTGGGTTTCCTGGCGAGGGCGGTTGGCGTTCGGCACGCCGACGCGGATTTCCGCCTGGCCGGTGTAGCGGTGCAGCAGGCCTTGCCAGGCGGCCAGCAAGACCATGAACAGGCTGGCTTGCTGTTCGCGGGCCAGGCCTTTGAGGGCGTCGCTGAGCGCAGCCGGTACCTTGAGGTTCAGGCGTGCGGCGCGGCGAGTCTGCTGGGTGGAACGCGGCTGGTCGGGGTGCAGGTCGAGTACCGGCAGCGTCCCACCCAGCTGTGCCTTCCAGTAGTCCAGTTGACGGGCGCTTTCGCCGTCGGCCAGCCATTGGCGCTGCCAGCTGCCGTAGTCGGCGTAACCCAGCGGCAGCGGCGCCAGCGCGGCTTCCAGGCCCTGGCAGCGGGCCGCATACAGTTTGGCGAACTCGTCGAGCAGGATATTCAGCGACCAGCCATCGGCGACGATGTGGTGCAAAGTCACCCACAGTTGATGATCTTCATCGCCCAGCTGCGCCAGGGTCACACGCAGCAGTGGCCCTTGGGTCAGATCGAACGGTTGCTGGGCTTCGGCTTCGCGGCGCTCGGCCACTTCGCTGGCCGTCAGCCCTTGCAGGTCCAGGCGCTGCAGATTGAAAGGCTGCTCGGGCAGGATGTGCTGCAGGGCCTGGCCATCTGCTTCGCTGAACACGGTGCGCAGTGCTTCGTGGCGCTGCACCAGCGCCTGGAACGCGCCTTCCAGCGCGGCCTGGTGCAGCTCGCCGCGCAGGTGCAGGCCGGCGGGAATGTTGTAGGCCGCCGAGTGCGGCTCCAGTTGCCACAGCAACCACAGGCGGTTTTGCGCCAGCGACTGCGCCAGGGCCTGGCCACGGTCGAGGGCCGCGACAGCTGCCGCGCCACCACCGCCCTGGGCGATGATCGCCGCCACAGCGGCGCTGTAGTCGGCCAGGGTCGGCGCTTCGAACAAGGTGCGCAGGTTCAGCGAGATACCCAGCTCATCGGCCAGGCGCGCGGTGACCTGGGTGGCGGCAATGGAGTTACCGCCCAGCAGCAGGAAATGGTCGTCGGCGGCGACCGCTTCGGCGTCGAGAATCTCGCGCCAGACGCCGGCGATGCGGGCCTGCAGGCCAGCATCGGCTGCAGCGGTCTCGGCCGCTTCGGTAGCGCTCGGGAAACGCGCGTAGCAAGCCAGGCTGCCGTCATTCATGCGCAGGCGGCACGCCGAACGTTGCAGCTTGCCGCTGGAGGTCTTCGGCAGCGCGCCCGGGTTGAGCAACAGGACCACCGCCGGCGCCTGGCGGCAGGCATCGGCGATGACCTGGCGCAAGGTCTTGATCAGCGCCTCGGGCTTGACCGCCTTCTGCACGTTGCGGCTGACTTCCACCGCCACGCCGATGCCCTCCTCGCCCTGATCGTCGACGGCGAACACCGCGACGCGGCCCTTGCGCAGCAGCTCGATTTCACGCTCCAGGGTTTTTTCCAGGTCCTGCGGGTACAGGTTCTGGCCGCGCACGATGAGCATGTCCTTCAGGCGCCCAGTGACGAACACTTCGCCGTCGCGCATGAAGCCCAGGTCGCCAGTACGCAACCAGGTCTGGCCGTCCATGGCGACGAAGGTGCGGGCGCTGGCCTCGGGGTTGCGCCAGTAGCCCTGGGCGATGCTTGGGCCACCGGCCCAGATCTCGCCCACCCGGTTGTCCTCCAGCACTTGCAGGCGCTGCGGCTCGACGATACGCACCGCATGGCCGGGTTGCGGGTAGCCGCAGCTCATCAGCACGCTGCCCTTGCCGGGTTCGGCGCGGTTGGCGGCAAACGCTTCGGCGTCGAGCTCCAGCGCACCGATGCCCTGGCCACGGCGGCTGCCGCTGACGAACAGGGTGGCTTCGGCCAGGCCATAGCTGGCGAAGAAGCTGCTGGGCGTGAAACCACAGGGGGCGAATTTTTCGGCGAAGGTCTCCAGGCTGTCCTGGCGGATGGGCTCGGAGCCGGAATAGGCCACACGCCAGCGGCTCAAGTCCAGGCCGGCCAGGGCCGCCTCACTGACCCGTTCGCTGCACAGGCGGTAGGCAAAGTCCGGCCCGCCGCTGATGGTCCCGCCGTATTCGCTGATCGCCTGCAACCAACGTTGCGGCCGTGCGAGGAAATAACCTGGCGACATCAGCACGCAGGGCACGCCGCTGAAAATCGGCTGCAGCAGCCCGCCGATCAGGCCCATGTCGTGGTACAGCGGCAGCCAGCTGACGATCACATCGTCGGGGTTGAGGTCGATGCCGAAGCCGTGGCGGATCAATTGCTCGTTGGCCACCAGGTTGCCGTGGCTGACCTGCACGCCCTTGGGCAGCGCGGTGGAACCGGAGGTGTACTGGAGAAAGGCGATGTCGTCGCCAGCCAGCGCAGGTTCGCGCCAGGCACTCGCCAACGTTGGGTCCAGGCCATCCACCGCCAGCAGTTCGGGGGCGTTGTCGGCGGCCAGGGCTGGCAGGCCCTGCAAACCGTCATGCAGCGCTGCCACAGTCAGCAGCAGGCGCGGCTCGGCATCGTCGATGATCGACAGCAGGCGCTCCTGATGATGCTGGCGCGAAGACTCCGGCGGATAGGCCGGCACGGCAATCACGCCTGCATACAGGCAGCCAAAGAACGCCGCCACGTAATCGGGGCCGCTGGGGAACAGCAACACGGCACGGTCACCGAACGCGGCGCGGCTCTGCAAGGCGGCGGCGATGGTGCGCGCGCGCAGGTCCAGGTCGCGATAGCTGAGCACGGCCTGCTCGCCTGGAGCATCGGCCAAGAAGCGCAAGGCGATGCGGTCCGGGGTCTGTGCGGCGCGTTGCGCCAGGGCCTGGACCAGCGAGAGCGGGAGTTCGAAGGCGTCCGTCATGGGGTGTTCCTGCCAGTGTCTGGGTAAGTCGGGCCGGTTGCCCGCGCAAGGTCGGCGGGCAGCGTTCGGCGGCCGGATGTACAGAGGGGAACGGACGGGCGAGGGAAGAAATTACCGGGATGAGGCGGCTTTGTACGCAGCGAAAGGTGAACCGCGTCACGCTCGCCGGCTTAGAACTGAAACTAATAGATACTCATTAACTTTCGTATTTGACAATCATTATCATTCTGCATAGTTTGTCGCACGTCGTAGGAAGCTTCCCTGTGCGGGGTGCTCCTATTCCTCTCTGTGACAAGGTGATTTCCATGGCGGAACAACTATCCACAAGTAAGTGCGATTCACCATTACTCCAGGCATTCGTCGCCAATCGCAGCATCCTGGTCAAGATCGCGGCGCGCATCACCGGCTGCCGCTCACGCGCCGAAGACGTGGTGCAGGACGCGTTCTTCCGGCTCGGCGCCGCCCCGCAGATCACCTCGTCGTTCAAGGCGCAGCTGAGCTACCTGTTCCAGATCGTGCGCAACCTGGCCATCGACCATTACCGCAAACAGGCGATGGAGCTGAAGTATTCGGGCAGCGAGGAGGAAGGCTTGAACGTGGTCATCCAGAACGCGTCGCCCGAGGCGACGCACATCAACCTGGCGGCCCTCGAGCACATTGCCGAGGCGCTGAACGAGCTGCCCCAGCGCACCCGTTACGCTTTCGAGATGTACCGTTTGCACGGTGTGCCGCAAAAAGACATCGCCAAGGAGCTGGGCGTGTCGCCGACGCTGGTCAACTTCATGATCCGTGATGCGCTGGTGCACTGCCGCAAGACCGCCAGCCGCCAGGCCTGACCCAGCGGCAAGCTGCAAGCTGCAAGCTGCAAGCTGCAAGCTGCAAGCTGCAAGCTGCAAGATGGATCAGCGCCGACCCGCTTTTCTCTTGCAGCTTGAAGCTTGCAGCTTGCCGCTCCAGCCCCTAAGCGAGGCTGCAGCGGTCGAAGAACCGCTCCCGGCCCAGGATCATCAACGCTGCACGTTTGTGCGGGAAGTCGAATTCCTTGTCGCAGTGGAAGCACTGGTCCTGCATGTAGCCGATCATCTTGCCGTTGTCGGCACGGGGCTCGGCCACCACCCGCTGAGTGCGGGGGTCATCCAGAAACAGGTAGTGCACCAGCGCCGACAGCCAACTGGCGACCTTGTGCGGCCCCCGATGCGCCTGCTCACCCACCAGCATATGGATGCCACGGTCGTAGTCGTCGGCCTGATAGAACGGCGCGATGCGGTCTTCCTTGGCCCAATAAGCCTCGAAGTAGGCAAATGGCTGATCGTCGAAGCAGCCGATCAAGGTCACGGTGTGCGGGTCGGCTTGCAGCTTGGCCACGTACTCCCGATGCTGCTCCAGCGACCCGCCCTCCTGCCAGAACTGCTCCACACGCGGATCGTTCTGCCAACGATTGAAGCGCTCCAGGTCCTGGTCTATCTCCAGGGTACGCAGCGACACCCAGCTGCCCAGGCGCGCATCGAAGCGCCGATACACCTCGCCACGGGGCTTGGGTGCCCGGCGCGGGTGGCGCTTGCCATCGCTGAGCTGCATCTGTTGCGGGTATGCGCCCTTGACCGGCTGCGCCAGCCAGGGCTGTGGCAACTGCCAGAACATGGAGCGCTCGCACAGGTACACGCCTGGCTGCTGCGTGCTGAGCAACAGGCCACTGGCGAGGGCCTCAGGGACAGCCTGCGGCAGGTGCCAGGCAAGGCGCTGGCAGGCTGGGTCACGCGACAACAACCAATAACAGGCGGCCCACAGGGCCTGCTCCGGGCGCTCGGGGCACAGGCGTTCAACATGCACCGCCAGGGTAGCGGCTGGCGCCAGGCGCACCTGGATCAGCGGGCGGCCCTCCAGGGTCAGGCTCAGGCACAGGTCGCCCTCTTCAGCGCTGAGGCTACGCCAGCGGGGCTGTGACAAGGGCTGCGAAGCGGCATCGAAAGGCATGGTCAGGGCTCACAGAAATGAATTGAAGGCTCGCTTCTGAAAACGTCATTGCAATCGGGGAATTTAGTCGTGGGGGGCTTGGACGGTGATCTGGTAAGGCTGGAAGATGCGGGTCAGCTCGCCGGTATCACGCAGGCGGCGCAGCAACGCGGCCAACTGCGCGTCGCTGATCGGCGCGCCGGGGCGCAGCAGCGCATAGTGATGGTAGACCTGATCGATGCGCGTGGAGGCGATCAGCTGGCCCTGGCTGGCCGGGTTGCGCGCCAGGAAATCACTGAGGTACGAGCGCGTCACCAGCGCGATGTCGGCGCGACCAGCCTGCACCATCAGCAGGTTGCTGTCGTGCGAATAGGTCAGCGTGGCGTTGTAGGCCTTGCGCAGGTAGTTGGGGTCCGGGTTGAAACGGGCGAATGCATAGTGGTAACCGTTGAACAGCGCCAGGCGCTTGCCGGCAAGGTCATCGAAATAGCGTTGGTCACGGCCATCGACCTGCTTGGCCACGAACACCTCGGCATCTTCCAGGCCCATGTCCACCGCCTGATGGGGTATTCGTTGCCAGCCCCACTGCGGGTTCTCGAAGATGGCCATGTCGGTGCGGCCTTGCTGGAAATCGCCAAAGCGCCGCTGGATCGATGTGGGCACCAGCACGAAGCGATAGTCTTGCTGCAGGCGGTTCAACGCTTCGACCAGTTGCGGCAGCAAGCCAGTGTCCGCGCCCTGCTCGGGGCGCACCGTATAAGGCGGAAAATGCGCGGCACCGATCTTCACCTTGATGGCGTCAGCTGCCCAGACCGGTGCCGCCAGCCATACAGCGGCCAGCATCAACAGGGTGGTCAAAGCCTTCAGGCCGGGCGCTGGAGTCAAGACGGACACTCATAACGGTTCATACCTGGATGCGCCTAAGCTAGGCGTTTTCCTGGCAAGGCACAACTGCTGGTTATGCCAAAGTGAGGGCATTTTGCCAGGGGATGCCGTGACGCCGGACATTGGCTACGCTGCTCTGGCATGTATGGCGAGGGAGCCTGGTATGGGCCACTGGTTGGTAATCGACCTGGAAGCCACCACCGACGACGGTGGCTGGCCGGTGACGGAGATGGAAATCATTGAAATCGGCGCCAGCCTGGTGACCCGTGAAGGCCGCGAAGTGGACCACTTCCAGCGCTTCGTGCGGCCCAGGCGGCGGCCGCAACTGACGCCGTTCTGCCGAGAACTGACTCATATCAGCCAGGCCAGCGTGGACAGCGCGGCGCCATTTCCCGAGGTATGGGCGCGTTTCGAGCGCTGGCTGGGGCACCACCGTGGGCAATTGCAGGCCTGGGTCAGCTGGGGTGATTACGATCGCCAGCAATTGCTTCAGGAATGGCAGCAACATGAACTCGACAGCCTGTTGCATAACCTGCCGCATATCAACCTCAAGCAGCGCTTCGCCAAGGCTCGTCACCTGCAGCGCCCGATGGGTCTGAACGGTGCCCTGCAACTGGCCGGCATGCACTTTTGCGGGCAACAGCACCGGGCGCTGGAGGATGCCCGCAATACCGCGCGGCTATTGCCCTTGAGCCTGCCGGGCATTTGAGCGCAGGCCACTTGAAAGCAGATGACGAGGCGGATGGGCTTGGGCATACTGGCCAGCCTTTTTCATCCCTCTTTTTCAGGAGTCGCCCCATGTTCAAGGTCAACGAGTACTTCGATGGTACCGTCAAGTCGATCGCCTTCGAAGGCACTGAAGGCCCGGCCACCGTCGGTGTCATGGCACCGGGCGAATACGAATTCGGCACCGCCAAGCGCGAAATCATGCACGTGGTTTCCGGTGCGCTGACCGTCAAGCTGCCGGGCAGCGACAACTGGGAAACCTTCAACGCTGGCGACAAGTTCAATGTGGCTGCCGACAGCAAGTTCCAGCTCAAGGTGGCGGTAGACACTGCCTACCTGTGCGAGTACCGCGACTAAGCGCTGCCTGCACCGGCCTCATCGCCGGCAAGCCGGCTCCCACAGGTACCGCGCTGCTCTCAAGGCCAGCGCTAACCCAGTGGGCCGGCTTGCCGGCGATGATGGCAACGCTATCGCAACAGAAACCCCGCAACCTGCTCAGCCGCCGCCTGCAAATGCTGCTCATGGCTGAACCCCGAGGCTTTCAGCGGCTTCAGGTCATGGTCGCCTGCCACCAGCCAGCTGACCTCGATCGACGGTGACAGCGCATACCCCTGCACCGCCTCACGATTGCCCAGCGCATCCCGCTCGCCCTGCACGATCAACGTCGGCGTCTGCAAGCCCGCCAAATGCTCGACCCTCGGTTTTTCCGGTTTGCCCACGGCATAGAACGGATAACCCAGGCACACCAGCGCGTCAGCACCCAACTCGTCAGCCAGCAGGCTGGCCATGCGCCCGCCCATTGACTTGCCGCCAATCGCCAGCTTGCCCGTGACCAAAGGTCGCACCTGCCGGTACACCTCGCGCCAGTATTCGAGCAGCACCTTCTGTGGATTAGGTGGCCGCTTGCCACCCCCTGCCCTGCGCTCGGCCATGTAGGGGAACTCGAAGCGAACCACCCCGACGCCAAGCGCCGCCAGCCTTTGCGCCATTTCGTCCATGAACCCGCTGTCCATTGGCGCGCCAGCGCCATGGGCCAGGATCAGGCACGCCGCCGCACTGCCATCTTGCGGCGTGTGCGGCGGATTGCAGTGCAAGCCTGGGACATTTCCGATCTTCGCCCATTGATCCCCGTCAATACCGGCACGTTGCCCATTAATCATGCTTGCCTCGCTGTAAAGCCTGCCAATAACCGTGGATGGGAACCCATACATGAACACAACCAGCAGTACCGCCTATAACTATAAGGTGGTCCGCCAATTCGCCATCATGACGGTGGTGTGGGGAATCGTCGGGATGGGGCTCGGCGTCTTCATCGCCGCCCAGCTCGCCTGGCCTTCCCTGAATTTCGACCTCCCCTGGACCAGCTTCGGCCGCCTGCGCCCACTGCATACCAATGCGGTGATCTTCGCGTTCGGCGGCTGCGCACTGTTCGCCACCTCCTATTATTCGGTGCAACGCACCTGCCAGACCACCCTGTTCGCACCCGGCCTGGCCGCGTTCACCTTCTGGGGCTGGCAACTGGTCATCCTGCTGGCGGCTATCACCCTGCCGCTGGGTTACACCAGCTCCAAGGAATATGCCGAGCTGGAATGGCCGATCGACATCCTGATCACGGTTGTCTGGGTCTGCTACGCCATCGTGTTCTTCGGGACCCTGATCAAGCGCACCACCAAGCATATCTACGTCGGCAACTGGTTCTTCGGCGCCTTCATCCTGACCGTGGCCATGCTGCACATCATCAACAACCTGGAGCTGCCGGTCAGCCTGACCAAGTCGTACTCAGTCTACGCGGGGGCCACCGACGCCATGGTGCAGTGGTGGTACGGCCACAACGCCGTGGGCTTCTTCCTCACTGCAGGCTTCCTGGGGATGATGTACTACTACGTGCCCAAGCAGGCCGAGCGCCCGGTGTATTCCTATCGCCTGTCGATCGTGCACTTCTGGGCGCTGATCACCCTGTACATCTGGGCAGGCCCCCATCACCTGCACTACACCGCGCTGCCCGACTGGGCGCAGTCGCTGGGCATGGTGATGTCGCTGATCCTGCTGGCCCCCAGCTGGGGCGGCATGATCAACGGCATGATGACCCTGTCCGGTGCCTGGCACAAACTGCGCAGCGACCCGATCCTGCGCTTTCTCGTGGTATCCCTGGCGTTCTACGGCATGTCCACCTTCGAAGGCCCGATGATGGCCATCAAGACGGTCAACGCCCTGTCCCACTACACCGACTGGACCATCGGCCACGTGCATGCCGGCGCCCTCGGCTGGGTGGCGATGATCTCGATCGGCGCGCTTTACCACACCATCCCGCAAGTGTTCGGCAAGGCACGCATGTACAGCATCGGCCTGATCAACGCGCACTTCTGGCTGGCCACCATCGGCACCGTGCTGTACATCGCCTCGATGTGGGTCAACGGCATCGCCCAGGGCCTGATGTGGCGCGCGGTCAACAGCGACGGCACGCTCACCTACTCGTTCGTGGAAACCCTGGTGGCCAGCCACCCGGGCTTCATCGTGCGTTTCGTCGGTGGCGCGATCTTCCTCAGTGGCATGTTCCTGATGGCCTGGAACACCTGGCGCACCATCCGTGCACCGGCCGCCGAGGCCGCCCCTGCCAACGCCCAGCTGGCCTGAGGAGACTTGCCTGATGAAACATGAAGTCATCGAGAAAAACGTTGGCCTGCTGGCCCTGTTGATGGTGTTCGCCGTCAGCATCGGCGGCCTGACCCAGATCGTCCCGCTGTTCTTCCAGGACGTCACCAACAAGCCGGTCGAAGGCATGAAGCCTTACACCGCGCTGCAGCTTGAAGGCCGCGACATCTACATCCGCGAAGGTTGCGTGGGCTGCCACTCACAGATGATCCGCCCATTCCGCGCCGAGACCGAGCGCTACGGCCACTATTCGGTCGCGGGTGAAAGCGTGTGGGACCACCCGTTCCTGTGGGGCTCCAAACGCACCGGCCCGGACCTGGCCCGGGTCGGTGGGCGCTACTCCGACGACTGGCACCGCGCGCACCTGTACAACCCGCGCAACGTGGTACCGGAGTCGAAGATGCCGTCCTACCCATGGCTGGTCGGCCAGCAGGTCGACAACAGCCACACCGACACCAAGATGCGCACCCTGCGCACGCTGGGGGTGCCGTACACCGACCAGGACATTGCCGGTGCGCGTGATGCGGTCAAGGGCAAGACCGAGATGGACGCCCTGGTCGCCTACCTGCAGGTGCTCGGCACCGCGATCAAGAACAAGAGGTAAGAGCGATGGAAATGGATATCGGCATGATCCGTGGCGTGGGCACCCTGGTGGTGATGATTGCCTTCATCGGCCTGTCGCTGTGGGTTTTCAACCGCCGCCGCGACCATGATTTCGCCGAAGCGCGCCTGCTGCCCTTCGTCGACGACCGCCTGCCCCCTGCCGGGCAGGACACTGGCATGAGGAGTAAGCCCCAATGACTACCTTCTGGAGTACGTACATCTGCGTACTGACCATCGGCAGCCTGATCGGCCTGACCTGGCTGCTGCTGTCGACCCGCAAGGGCCAGAGCAGCAACACCACCGACCAGACCATGGGGCACAGCTTCGACGGCATCGAGGAGTACGACAATCCGCTGCCCAAGTGGTGGTTCTGGTTGTTCGTCGGCACCCTGGTGTTCGCCGTGGGCTACCTGATTCTCTACCCGGGCCTGGGCAACTGGAAGGGCGTTCTGCCCGGCTACGAGAACGGTTGGACCGGCGCGAACGAATGGCAGAAAGAAATGGACAAGGCCGACGCCCGGTTCGGCCCGATCTTCGCCAAGTACGCCGCCATGCCGGTCGAGGAAGTGGCCAAGGACCCGCAGGCCTTGAAGATGGGCGGCCGCCTGTTCGCCTCCAACTGCTCGGTGTGCCACGGCTCGGATGCCAAAGGCGCCTATGGTTTTCCCAACCTGACCGACAACGACTGGCGCTGGGGTGGCGAGCCCGAAACCATCAAGGCGTCGATCATGAATGGACGCCACGGCGTGATGCCGGCCTGGGCTGAGGTGATCGGCGAACAGGGCGTGGCGGATGTAGCCGCCTATGTGCTGACGAACCTCGATGGCCGCAGCCTGCCCGAAGGGGCCAAGGCTGATGTGGCCAGGGGCAAGGAGATTTTCGCCGGCAACTGCGTGGCCTGCCACGGGCCCGAGGGCAATGGCACCCCGGCCATGGGCGCGCCAAACTTGAACCATCCACAGGCGTTCATCTACGGTTCGAGCTTTGCCCAGCTGCAGCAGACCATTCGCTATGGCCGCCAGGGGCAAATGCCCGCCCAGGCGGAAATTCAGGGCAATGACAAGGTGCATCTGCTGGCCGCTTATGTGTACAGCCTTTCACAAGGTGGTATGACTGAAACCGTGACTGCCAAGTAACACCCCGGGGCCGCCAAGCGGCCCCGGCATTCCCCGCCCCGCCCCCGCCTTGCACCCCCTCCGAACAGAACTAAGCTTGTTGGCACAGTTGCCTTCGCTGTCGATCCAGCGCAGCAGACGCGGTGCATCGCCTGACACCGCCCGCAAAAAAAAGCTTGACCGATCGATCAGAAAAAGGCGAAAAACGGTACACATTACAAATATTTATTTGTGTACAATCGCCCAGACCCTACTGCCGTGGGACACCGGCAAAAGGGCCCGGACACGGGTCGGCGCAGGGCTCCTTGCGTTGCCATAACCCTGGCGGTTATCGATACTGGCGCCGATTTTTCAACCAACAAGAACACCAAAACCGTGGAACCTTAGAATGAGCACAGCAATCAGTCCGACTGCTTATAACTATAAGGTCGTCCGCCAGTTCGCCATCATGACGGTGGTCTGGGGGATCCTTGGCATGGGCCTGGGCGTTTTCATCGCCTCGCAGCTGGTGTGGCCGCAACTGAACCTGGACCTGCCCTGGACCAGCTTCGGCCGCCTGCGCCCCTTGCACACCAACCTGGTTATCTTCGCCTTCGGCGGCTGTGCGTTGTTCGGCACCAGCTACTACGTGGTGCAGCGAACCTGCCAGACCCGGCTGATCTCCGACAGCATGGCCGCCTTCACCTTCTGGGGTTGGCAGGCCGTCATCGTCGGCGCGCTGATCACCTTGCCGATGGGCTACACCACCACCAAGGAATACGCCGAGCTCGAGTGGCCACTGGCGATCCTGCTGGCCATCGTCTGGGTCACCTACGGGCTGGTGTTCTTCGGCACCATCGTCAAGCGCAAGACCAAGCACATCTACGTCGGCAACTGGTTCTACGGCGCCTTCATCGTGGTTACCGCGATGCTGCACATCGTCAACCACATCTCGCTGCCGGTGAGCCTGTTCAAGTCGTACTCGGCCTACTCCGGCGCCACCGATGCCATGATCCAGTGGTGGTACGGCCATAACGCCGTGGGCTTCTTCCTCACCACCGGCTTTCTGGGGATGATGTACTACTTCGTGCCCAAGCAGGCCGAGCGGCCGATCTACTCGTATCGCCTGTCGATCGTCCACTTCTGGGCGCTGATCACCCTGTACATCTGGGCAGGCCCGCACCACCTGCACTACACCGCGCTGCCCGACTGGGCGCAATCGCTGGGCATGGTGATGTCGATCATCCTCCTGGCACCGAGCTGGGGCGGCATGATCAACGGCATGATGACCCTGTCCGGCGCCTGGCACAAACTGCGCACCGACCCGATCCTGCGCTTCCTCGTGGTATCCCTGGCGTTCTACGGCATGTCCACCTTCGAAGGCCCGATGATGGCCATCAAGACCGTGAACTCGCTGTCGCACTACACCGACTGGACCATCGGCCACGTACATGCCGGCGCGCTCGGCTGGGTGGCGATGATCTCGATCGGCGCCGTGTACCACATGATCCCGCGCCTGTATGGCCGTGAACAGATGCACAGCGTGGGCCTGATCAACGCGCACTTCTGGCTGGCGACCATCGGCACCGTGCTGTACATCGCCTCGATGTGGGTCAACGGCATCACCCAAGGCCTGATGTGGCGCGCCATCAACGATGACGGCACGCTGACCTACTCCTTCGTCGAAGCGTTGCAGGCCAGCCACCCGGGCTACATCGTCCGCGCACTGGGCGGTGCGTTCTTCGCCTCCGGCATGCTGCTGATGGCTTACAACGTGCTGCGTACCGTACGCGCCGCCAACCCGGCAGAAGCGGATGAAGCCGCCAAGATCGTCGTTGTGGGAGCCCACTGATGAAGCATGAAGCTGTCGAGAAGAACATCGGCCTGCTGGCCTTCTTCATGGTCATCGCCGTGAGCGTCGGTGGCCTCACCCAGATCGTCCCGCTGTTCTTCCAGGACGTCACCAACAAACCCGTCGAAGGCATGAAGCCGCGCACCGCGCTGGAAGTCGAAGGCCGCGACATCTACATCCGCGAAGGTTGCGTAGGCTGCCACTCGCAGATGATCCGCCCGTTCCGCGCCGAAACCGAGCGCTACGGCCACTACTCGGTGGCTGGTGAAAGCGTGTGGGACCACCCGTTCCTGTGGGGCTCCAAGCGCACTGGCCCGGACCTGGCCCGCGTCGGTGGGCGCTACTCCGATGACTGGCACCGTGCACACCTGTACAACCCGCGCAACGTAGTGCCGGAGTCGAAAATGCCGGCCTACCCGTGGCTGGTGGAGAACACGCTCGACGGCAAGGACACCGCGAAGAAGCTGGAAGTGCTGCGTACCCTTGGCACGCCGTACACCGATGCCGACATCGCCGGTGCCCGCGACGCGGTCAAGGGCAAGACCGAAATGGACGCACTGGTCGCGTACCTGCAGGGTCTTGGCACCATCATCAAAAGCAAACGGTGACGCTGATGGATATCGGGATGATTCGCGGCCTGGGCACCGTCGTGGTGATGGTGGCCTTCGTGGGCCTGGCGCTGTGGGTGTTCAACCCACGGCGCAAGCAGGAGTTCGACGAGGCGACCCAACTGCCGTTCGCCGATGACCCCGAGGCCAAAACGCACGTCGAGCAAGCGCAAGCAAAAGCTTCTGGGAGCAAACAACAATGACAACCTTCTGGAGTCTGTACGTCACCGTCCTGACCCTGGGCACCATCTTCGCGTTGACCTGGCTGCTGCTGTCGACCCGCAAGGGCCAGCGCGAAGAGGTCACCGACGAAACCGTCGGGCATGCCTTCGATGGCATCGAGGAATACGACAACCCACTGCCCAAATGGTGGTTCTGGCTGTTCGTCGGCACCATCATCTTTGCCCTCGGCTACCTGGTGCTGTACCCGGGCCTGGGCAATTGGAAAGGCGTGCTGCCAGGGTATTCGTACCTGGATAACGACAAGCAGACCGAGTTCACCAACGGTCAGCCCGGCTGGACCGGCGTGCACGAGTGGGAGAAGGAAATGGCCAAGGCCGATGCCCGCTTCGGGCCGATCTTCGCCAAGTACGCGGCCATGCCTATCGAGGAAGTGGCCAAGCAGCCGCAAGCACTGAAGATGGGTGCGCGGTTGTTCGCTTCCAACTGCTCGGTGTGCCACGGCTCCGACGCCAAGGGCGCCTATGGCTTCCCCAACCTCACCGACAACGACTGGCGTTGGGGTGGCGAGCCGGAGACCATCAAGGCCACCATCATGGGCGGCCGCCATGGCGTGATGCCGGCATGGGCGCAAGTGATTGGCGAACAAGGTGTGGCCGACGTGTCAGCCTTCGTGATCAGCAAGCTCGATGGCCGCAGCCTGCCCGAGGGGGCCAAGGCCGATGTCGAGAACGGGCAGAAGATCTTCGCCGCCAATTGCGTGGCGTGCCATGGCCCTGAAGGCAAGGGCACACCCGCCATGGGCGCGCCGAACCTGACCCACCCGCAGGCATTCATCTACGGTTCGAGCTTCGCTCAATTGCAACAGACCATCCGTTATGGCCGCCAGGGCCAGATGCCGGCGCAGGAGCAACTGCAGGGCAATGACAAAGTGCACCTGCTGGCGGCTTATGTGTACAGCCTGTCGCATCAAGGGCAGGAGCCTGAAAAGGCCGAGTGAGGCCTGCACTGGCGCTATCGCCGGCATGCCGGCTGCCACAGTCACCCCGTGAACTCAGGTTCGCTGGGGCCGCTGTGGGGGCCGGCTTGCCGGCGATAGCGCCGGTAGATTCAGCGCCGGATGACCTGGATCAATTGACACCCGCCTTAACACGATAAACACCACGAAACCAACGCGACTAAAGGTCGCAGATCGACCCCGGCGTGCCATCAGCGGCGTATCATGGGTCGCAGCGCTAGCAGAATGCGCGAGACTGCGGCCGGCACGCACTGGCCGCGGCATTTCTCCACTGCCGTGGGACTTGATGATGAGCAAGCACATTCCGGTACATGACGTCACCCCGCCTGCCAGCAAAGGGAAGGATTCCGTCGACCTCTACGCCTCTCGCGAGAAAATCTACACCCGCGCCTTCACCGGCCTGTTCCGCAGGTTGCGGATGGTCGGCGGGGCAGCGCTGTTCATTCTGTACTTCGGCACGGTGTGGCTGAACTGGGGCGGGCATCAGGCGGTATGGTGGAACCTGCCTGAGCGCAAGTTCTACATCTTCGGCACCACCATCTGGCCGCAAGACTTCATCCTGCTCTCGGGCATCCTGATAGTCGCCGCCTTTGGCCTGTTCTTCGTCACCGTGTACGCCGGCCGCGTGTGGTGCGGTTACACCTGCCCGCAAAGCGTGTGGACATGGATCTTCATGTGGTGCGAAAAGGTCACCGAAGGCGACCGCAACCAGCGCATGAAGCTTGACCGGGCCCCGATGAGTGCCAACAAGTTCGTGCGCAAATTCACCAAGCACAGCCTGTGGCTGCTGATCGGTTTCGTCACCGGCATGACCTTCGTCGGCTACTTCTCGCCGATTCGCGAACTGGTCATCGAATTCTTCACCGGCCAGGCCGATGGCTGGGCCTACTTCTGGGTCGGCTTCTTCACCCTGGCCACCTACGGCAACGCCGGCTGGCTGCGCGAGCAGGTGTGCGTGTACATGTGCCCCTACGCCCGCTTCCAGAGCGTGATGTTCGACAAGGACACACTGATCGTCTCCTACGACCCGCGCCGCGGCGAAACCCGCGGCCCGCGCAAGAAGGACACGGACTACAAGGCCCAGGGCCTCGGCGACTGCATCGACTGCACCATGTGCGTACAGGTCTGCCCCACCGGCATCGACATCCGCGATGGGTTGCAGATCGAGTGCATCGGCTGCGCTGCCTGCATCGACGCGTGCGACAGCATCATGGACAAGATGAACTACCCCAAAGGCCTGATCAGCTATACCACCGAGCACAACCTGTCGGGGCAGAAAACCCACATGCTGCGCCCAAGGCTGATCGGCTACGCGCTGGTGCTGGTGGTGATGATCGGCGCCTTGGCCACCGCCTTCGCCACCCGCTCGCTGGTGGGCTTCGACGTCAGCAAGGACCGCGTGCTGTACCGCGAGAACGCCCAGGGCCGGATCGAGAACGTGTACAGCCTCAAGGTCATGAACAAGGACCAGCGTGACCACGTCTACGTGCTGGACGCCGCCGGCCTGCCTGACCTGCGGCTCGAAGGCCAGCGGGAAATCCGCGTGGCCGCCGGCGATATCGTCAGCCTGCCGGTGCAGTTGTCGGTCGCCCCCGAAAAACTGCCTTCAACCACCAACGAAATCACCTTCACCCTCAAAAGCGCCGATGACAGCGCTGCCGAGGTCCAAGCCAAGAGCCGCTTCATCGGCCCACAGATCCGCTGAGAGAGAACGCGAACCATGCCTGCCGCCACCGCCACCAGCCCCTGGTACAAGCACCTCTGGCCCTGGATCATTATCGGCATCCTCACCACCTCGGTGTGCCTGAGCCTGACCATGGTCAGCATCGCCGTGAACAACCCGGACAACCTGGTCAACGACAATTACTACGAAGCCGGCAAAGGCATCAACCGCTCGCTGGACCGTGAATTGCTGGCGCACAACCTGGGTTTGCAGGCCAGCGTGCACCTGGACGAACTGACGGGCGAAGTGGACCTGCGCCTGACCGGTAGCAGCGACCCGAAGCGCCTGGAGCTGAACCTGATTTCCCCCACCCAGCCAGAGAAGGACCGCAAGGTGCTGCTGAGCCGGGTCGAGGCGGGGCGCTATGTGGGGCAACTGGAAGACAAGGTCGACGGGCGCCGCTTCGTCGAACTGCTGGGTAGCGAAAACGGCCAGGTGTGGCGCTTGTTCGAGGAGGAAAAAGTCGCGCACGGTGTGACCTTGCAGCTGGGTGACGAAGCCATCCAGGGCGCTGAACACTTGTAGCCACGCGCCGGCCAGCCAAATATGCAAGGCAATGATGTGATGACCCAGCCCACCCCCTGCTACCACTGCGCCCTGCCCGTCCCCACTGGCAGCCGCTTCACCGCCATGGTCCTTGGCCAGCCCCGACAGTTCTGCTGCCCCGGCTGCCAGGCCGTGGCCGAGGCCATCGTCGCCGGTGGCCTGGAACACTACTACCAGCACCGCAGCGAAAACAGCGCCAACCCCGAGGCCCTGCCCAAGCAGTTGCAGGACGAACTGGCCCTGTACGACCGTAGCGACGTGCAAAAAACCTTCGTCCACCACCAGGGCGAGCTGGCCGAAACCACCCTGCTGGTCGAAGGCATCAGCTGCGCCGCCTGCGGCTGGCTGATCGAAAAGCACTTGCGCAACCTGCCCGGGGTGGCCGACGCACGCCTTAACCTGTCCAACCATCGCCTGCTGCTCAGCTGGGAAGACCAACGCCTGCCGCTCTCGCGATTGCTGGCCGAGCTGCGCCAGATCGGCTACGCCGCCCACCCCTACCAACCCGACCAGGCCGCCGAGCAACTGGCCCGGGAAAACCGAAGTGCCCTGCGCAGGCTGGGCGTGGCCGGGCTGCTGTGGTTCCAGGCAATGATGGCCACCATGGCCACCTGGCCGGAATTCAACATCGACCTGTCGCCCGAGCTGCACGCCATTCTGCGCTGGGTGGCGCTGTTTCTTACCATCCCGATCGTGTTCTACAGCTGCGCGCCGTTCTTCAAAGGGGCTGCCCGCGACCTGCGCACCCGCCACCTGACCATGGACGTGTCGGTATCGCTGGCCATCGCCCTGGCCTTCGGTGCCGGCATCTGGACAGCCGTTACCGGCAGTGGCGAGCTGTATTTCGACACCGTGGGCATGTTCGCACTGTTCCTGCTCACCGGCCGCTACCTTGAACGCCGCGCCCGAGAGCGCACGGCGGCGGCCACTGCGCAACTGGTCAACCTGCTGCCGGCCTCCTGCCTGCGCCTGGACAGCCTTGGCCGCAGCGAGCGCATCCTGCTCAGCGAACTGCACTGCGGCGACACCGTGCAGGTGCTGCCCGGTGCGGTGATCCCGGCTGACGGGCGCATTGTCGAGGGCCGTTCCAGTGTCGACGAGTCGCTGTTGACCGGTGAGTACCTGCCGCAACCGCGGCGGGTCGGCGATCGGGTCACCGGCGGCACCCTGAACGTCGAAAGCATGCTGAACGTGGAAATCGAAGCACTCGGCCAGGCGTCGCGACTGTCGGCCATCGTCCGCCTGCTGGAACGCGCGCAGACCGAAAAGCCACGCCTGGCCCAGATTGCCGACCGTGCATCGCAGTGGTTTTTGCTGTTCACCCTGGTAGCCGCCATCGTCATCGGCCTGTGGTGGTGGCACCTGGACCCGACACGGGCGTTCTGGATTGTCCTGGCCATGCTGGTAGCCACCTGCCCCTGCGCGCTCTCGCTGGCCACCCCTACTGCACTGACCGCCGCCACCGGTACGCTGCACAAGCTCGGCCTGCTGGTCACCCGCGGTCACGTGCTCGAAGGCCTCAACCAGATCGACACGGTCATTTTCGACAAGACCGGCACGCTCACCGAGGGCCGCCTGACCCTGCGCAGCATTCGCCCGCTGGGCGCGGTGGCCGCCGACCGCTGCCTGGCGCTTGCCGCCGCCCTGGAAAACCGTTCCGAACACCCCATCGCCCGCGCCTTCGGCCGCAATGCCGAGCCCGCGGACGAGGTGCAAACGGTGCCCGGGCTGGGCCTGGAAGGGCTGGTCGGCGGGCAGCGCCTGCGCATCGGCCAGCCCACATTCGTTTGCGCCCTCAGCGGCGCGGAAATCCCGCCTGTACCGGAACCCCGCGGCCAATGGCTGCTGCTGGGCGACCGCCAAGGCCCGCTGGCCTGGTTCGGCCTGGACGATCGCCTGCGCGAGGACGCCCCTGCCCTACTGGCGGCATGCAAGGCGCGTGGCTGGCGCACCCTGCTGCTGTCGGGCGACAGCTCGCCGATGGTCGCCGAGGTGGCCGCCCAGCTGGGTATCGACCAGGCCATTGGCGGCCTGCGCCCGGACGACAAGCTGGACCGGCTCAAGGCCCTGCAGACCGCCGGGCGCAAGGTGCTGATGCTGGGTGACGGGGTCAACGATGTGCCGGTGCTGGCCGCCGCAGATATCAGCATTGCCATGGGCAGTGCCACCGACCTTGCCAAGACCAGTGCCGATGCCGTGCTGCTGAGCAACCGCCTGCAAGCGCTGGTACATGCCTTCGACCTGGCCCGCCGCACCCGCCGCAACATCCTTGAGAACCTGCTTTGGGCGACCCTGTATAATGGCCTCATGCTGCCGTTCGCCGCGCTCGGCTGGATCACCCCGGTATGGGCCGCTGTCGGCATGTCGGTCAGCTCGCTGATCGTGGTCCTCAATGCCCTGCGCCTGACCCGGCTGCCTGGCGTGGCGGCCAGGGCCAGCGCCCCACAACCTGCCATTGCCTGATCAGGAGCCGCCCATGCCAGCCCTCTATGTCATGATCCCGGCCGCCCTGCTGCTCGTTGGCGTCGCCGTGTACATCTTTTTCTGGGCGGTGGACAGCGGCCAGTACGACGACCTTGAAAGCCCTGCCCACAGCATCCTGTTCGACGACCAGGACCCCCGCCACCAGGCTGCCGTCACCCCCGAGCCCGCCGAGCCGCAAGACAAGGACCAACCACCCCGTGCCTGACCTGCTTCCCCTGCTTGGCTCCGCGCTGGTCCTCGGCCTGCTGGGCGGCGGCCACTGCCTGGGCATGTGCGGCGGCCTGATGGGCGCGCTGACGCTGGCCATCCCGCCGGAGCAACGCGGCCGGCGCCTGCGTCTGTTGCTGGCGTACAACGTCGGGCGTGTTCTCAGCTATGCCTGCGCCGGCCTGCTGCTGGGCCTGGCCGGCTGGGCCGTAGCCAGCAGCCCGGCTGCCCTGGCACTGCGGGTGGTGGCCGCGTTGCTGCTGATCGCCATGGGCTTGTACCTGGCCGGGTGGTGGAGCGGGCTGACACGCATCGAAGCACTGGGCCGGGGGCTTTGGCGGCATATCCAGCCCGTGGCTTCGCGCCTGTTGCCGGTCTCCAGCCTGCCCCGGGCCCTGCTGCTTGGCGCGCTGTGGGGCTGGCTGCCGTGCGGGCTGGTGTACAGCACCCTGCTGTGGGCAGCCAGCCAAGGCAACGCGGGGTACAGCGCGGCCCTGATGCTGGCATTCGGGCTGGGTACCTGGCCGGTGCTGCTGGCCACAGGGCTGGCGGCGGAGCGGGTCAACACCCTGTTGCGGCGGCGCAGCGTACGCATGGCAGGCGGCCTGCTGGTCATCCTGTTCGGCCTGTGGACCCTGCCGGGGCCGCACCAGCATTGGTTGATGGGGCACTGACAGGGCGGCTGCCCAGCGGCCCCCATAGCGCTTGACACAAATCAACACAGATTCCTACAGACGGCCATAGACTCCGGGGCACTGCTGCTCATTCCGGGGACCGCCCACATGCTCGAAGATCTACGCTGGGATGCCGACCTGATCCGCCGCTACGATCTGGCCGGCCCGCGCTACACCTCCTACCCGACTGCGGTGCAACTGCACAGCGAAGTCGGCTCGTTCGACCTGCTCCACGCCCTGCGCGAAAGCCGCCGGGCCGTGCGCCCGCTGTCTGTGTACGTGCATGTGCCGTTTTGCGCCAACATCTGCTACTACTGCGCCTGCAACAAAGTGATCACCAAGGACCGTGCCCGAGCCGCACCCTACCTGCAGCGCCTGGAACATGAAATCCAGTTGATTGCCTGCCACCTGGACCCTAAACAGCGTGTTGAACAACTGCATCTGGGGGGCGGCACGCCGACCTTCCTCAGCCATGTGGAACTGCGCCAGCTGATGGCCACCCTGCGCCAGCACTTCAACCTGCTGGACGATGATTCCGGCGACTACGGCATCGAACTGGACCCCCGCGAGGCCGACTGGTCGACCATGGGCCTGCTGCGCGAACTGGGCTTCAACCGGGTGAGCCTCGGCGTGCAGGACCTGGACCCTGCGGTGCAGCGCGCGATCAACCGCCTGCAGAGCCTGGAGCAGACCCGCACCCTGATCGAGGCGGCGCGCACCTTGCAGTTCCGCTCGGTCAGCCTGGACCTGATCTACGGCTTGCCCAAGCAGACCCCGGAGGGTTTCGCCCGTACCATCGAGGAGGTGATCCGCCTGCAGCCTGACCGCATCTCAGTCTTCAACTATGCCCACCTGCCTGAGCGCTTCATGCCGCAACGGCGTATCGACAGCAACGACCTGCCGGCCCCGGCTGCCAAGCTGGAGATGCTCCGGGCCACCATCGAGCAGCTCACCACCGCCGGCTATCGCTACATCGGCATGGACCACTTCGCCCTGCCCGACGACGAGCTGGCCGTCGCCCAGGAAGAAGGCACCCTGCAGCGCAACTTCCAGGGCTACACCACCCACGGCCACTGCGACCTGATCGGCCTGGGGGTTTCGGCAATCAGCCAGATCGGCGACCTGTACTGCCAGAACAGCAGCGACCTCATCACCTATCAGGACGCGCTCTCCGGCTCGCAGCTGGCCACCCAGCGCGGCTTGCTGTGCAATCACGATGACCGCGTGCGACGCGCAGTGATCCAGCAACTGATCTGCCACTTCGAACTCGACTTCGAGCCCATCGAAAGCGCCTTCACCATCGATTTTCGCGGTTATTTCAACGACGTTTGGCCAGCGCTGCTGAACATGCAACGGGACGGCCTGATCCGCCTCGATGAACAGGGCATCCGCATCCTGCCGGCCGGGCGCCTGCTGGCACGCTCGGTCTGCATGGTGTTCGACGCGTACCTGGCGATGCATGACCGTCAGCGTTTTTCGCGAGTGATCTAGCCAGGCGAACCCTCGACCGTGTGGACAAGCCCGCTTGCCAGGCACACTATGGGCAACAACGGACCCCCGGCATGATGCAGCTGGGGTTCGGCCAAGGCGCATCATCCTCGCGCACTCTGGCCTACACCCTATGCCGTAGGTTACCCTTACGACTTATGTGTGCTTTCCCACAAGGATCGATTCAAATGTCCGAGCCAGTCAAACTGCGCGCCCACGGCCAGGCCCATTGCAAGGATTGCAGCCTGGCACCCCTGTGCCTGCCTCTTTCGCTCAACCTGGAAGACATGGATGCACTGGATGAAATCGTCAAACGCGGGCGTCCGCTGAAAAAAGGCGAGTTTCTGTTCCGACAGGGTGACAATTTCGGCTCGGTTTACGCCGTACGTTCCGGCGCACTCAAGACGTTCAGCCTGAGCGACAGCGGTGAGGAGCAGATCACCGGCTTCCATCTGCCCAGCGAACTGGTCGGGCTGTCCGGCATGGACACTGAAGCCTACCCAGTCTCGGCTCAGGCGCAGGAAACCACCTCGGTCTGTGAAATCCCGTTCGAGCGGCTCGATGAGCTGTCTGTGCAACTCCCCCAGCTGCGCCGCCAGCTGATGCGGGTGATGAGCCGTGAAATCCGCGACGACCAGCAGATGATGCTGTTGCTGTCGAAAAAGACCGCCGATGAGCGCATTGCCACCTTCCTGGTCAACCTGTCGGCACGCTTCCGCGCCCGGGGCTATTCGGCCAACCAGTTCCGCCTGAGCATGTCGCGCAACGAAATCGGCAATTACCTGGGCTTGGCCGTTGAAACCGTGTCGCGGGTGTTCACCCGCTTCCAGCAGAACGGCCTGCTGCGCGCCGAGGGCAAGGAAGTGCACATTCTCGATCCGATCCAGTTGTGCGCGCTGGCCGGTGGTGCGATGGAGGCCTGAAAGGCTGCTTGAAAAAGGTATACTGGCGCATTCGTTTTTCAGGATACCTGCAACAATGCACAGCGAAGCCTTCGACCTCAAAGCCCTGATCCGCCCGGTAGTGGACTTCCCCAAGCCGGGTGTGATCTTCCGCGACATCACCCCGCTGTTCCAGTCGCCACGCGGGCTGCGCTATGTCGCCGACCAGTTCATCGAACGTTATGTAGAGGCGGAGTTCAGCCACATCGGCGCCATGGATGCCCGTGGCTTTCTGATCGGTTCGATCATCGCCCACCAGTTGAACAAGCCGCTGATCCTGTTCCGCAAGCAAGGCAAACTGCCGGCTGATGTGCTGTCGGAGGGTTACCAGACCGAGTATGGTGAGGCCTTCCTGGAGGTGCATGCCGACAGCCTGTGCGAAGGCGATTCGGTGCTGATCTTCGATGACCTGATCGCCACCGGTGGCACCCTGCTGGCCGCAGCCAACCTGGTGCGCCGCACCGGAGCCCAGGTGTTCGAAGCGGCGGCAATCATCGACCTGCCTGAGCTGGACGGTTCGCGCCGACTGCAGGCGGCGGGTGTGCCGACCTTCTGCCTGACCGAGTTTTCCCTGAGCGAGTACTGAGCGGCAAGCCGCAAGCTGCAAGCTGCAAGCTACAAGCTACAAGCTACAAGCTACAAGCTACAAGCTACAAGCTACAAGCGAACGCGGATCTGCTTTTACTTGAAGCTTGCAGCTTGCAGCTTGCAGCTCTCAAAGCCACAAGCCACAAGCGAACGCGGACCTGCTTTTACTTGCAGCTTGCAGCTTGAAGCTTGCAGCTCTCAAAGCGCAATGGGCTTACGCCCGGCAAAGGCATGCGCCAGGGTGCCGCCATCGACCAGCTCCAGCTCGCCGCCCAGCGGCACGCCATGGGCAATCCGCGAGGCCACCAGCCCCTTCTCGGCCAGCAACTGGGCGATGTAATGGGCGGTTGCCTCACCCTCCACGGTCGGGTTGGTGGCCAGGATCACCTCGGTGAAGCTGCCCTGCTCCTCGATCCGCGCCATCAACTGCGGCACGCCAATAGCATCAGGCCCCAGGCCATCGAGCGGCGACAGGTGCCCCTTGAGCACGAAGTAGCGACCGCGATAACCGGTCTGCTCCACCGCATACACATCCATCGGCCCCTCCACCACGCACAGCTGGGTATCGTCGCGGCGCGGGTCAGCGCATTGCGGGCACAACTCCTGCTCGGTCAACGTGCGGCACTGGCGGCAATGGCCAACCCCTTCCATGGCCAGGGTAAGCGCCTGGGCCAGGCGCACACCACCGCTGCGGTCGCGTTCCAGCAACTGCAGGGCCATGCGCTGGGCGGTTTTCTGGCCAACGCCCGGCAGCGTGCGCAGGGCGTCGATCAGTTGGCGGATGAGGGGGCTGAAGCTCATGGGAAAGGCCTGATAATTCTATGAGAGGCGGTTTATACCGGCGCAGGGTGACAGCGTCAAATCTCACACATCACAAGCGGCGCTCGACCTAGAGGCCACCCGAACGATCCAGGCATGCGCACGCCCCCCCCTACGCCCCTGTAAACAACACCACAAAAAAAGCCGCCTTGGAACCCCAAGGCGGCTTTTGAACAGCAAACGCCTTAGAACGGCATCTTGAAGCCCGGTGGCAGCTGCATGCCAGCAGTCATGCCACCCATTTTTTCCTGGCTGCTCTGCTCGACCTTGCGTACGGCGTCATTCAGCGCAGCAGCAATCAGGTCTTCGAGCACTTCCTTGTCGTCTTCATCCGTCGACATCAGGCTTTGATCGATGCTGACGCGCTTGACGTCATGACGACCGGTCATCACCACGCTGACCAGGCCGCCACCCGATTGGCCGGTCACTTCGGCGTTGGCCAGCTCTTCCTGCATCTTGGCCATTTTTTCCTGCATCTGCTGGGCCTGCTTCATCAGGCCGGCCATGCCACCTTTCATCATGGGGGTATACCTCGATTGGGTCGTGTGATGCAGCCCGCCACAGGGCGGCCGCATGGTTATCCGTTACTGACCCTGACTGACCAGGGCCGCTACAGGTTCAATAGTATCCTGCCGCACGGTAGCACCGAACTGCTTGATCATCTGCTGGATCAACGGATCCTGCTCGATCGACGCCACCGCGTCCTGCTGGCGCTCGGCACGCTTGCGCGAGGCTGCCTGGGCCGGGGTTTCCTGCTCGGGCAGGATAAGCTCGATGCGCAGGTTCAGCGTGCGCCCCAGGTGCTGGTTGAGCGCATCATTCAAGCGCCGTTGCTGGGTGGCGTTGAACAAGGCGCCTTGGCCTGGGTCAAGGTGCAGCAGCCAATCGTCACCGTCTGCAGCGATCAGCGTGCAGTTTGCGGCGATGTTGCCTGTCATACCGGACACAGGCAACTGTGGGAATAATTCCAGCCATTGCAGGGCCAGGCCGGTGGCGGGCTTGGCAGCCGGCAACGGCTCTGGCGCAGCGATGGGGGCGTCTTCCTGGACGTGCTCGACCAGTTCGTCCAGATAGCTGAAGCCCACCGGGTCGCTTTCGCCCCCGTAATAATCCTCATCCATGGGCGGCTCGTCATCACGCTCCATGCCCACCGAGGCGTACTCCGACGGATCGAATGGCGGCGCATCATAGGCCGGCTGGGCAGCTTGCGGCTCGGCGACTGCAGGCCGGGGCGCGGCAGCCGGCGCAGGCGTGGGCTCAACGGCCAGCGGCTCAGGCTGTGCAGCAGGCTCCTCCCAGGGCAGGTCGATGACTTCCTCTTCCGGTGCCGGCTCGGGCTCGGGCTCGGGCTCTGGCTCTGCCAGCTCAGCCTTCGGCTCAGGTTGTGGTGGCGCCGCCGACAACGCCTCGGCGACGACCGCAGGCTCGGCTTGCGGGGCCATCACCACTGCAGCGGGGGCTTGGGCAACGACAGACGCGCCGGGAAGCACCGCAGGCGCTGCCACCGGGGTTGCAGGATCAGCTGTGGCCTGGCTGATCCCCACCGGCTTTAGTACCGGTTTCGGTGCATCGTCGTTGTCGGCCGGGCGGAACGCCAGCATCCGCAGCAGGACCATTTCGAAACCGCCCCGCGGGTCGGGTGCCAAGGGCAGGTCGCGGCGACCGATCAGGCCCATCTGGTAATAGAACTGCACATCCTCGGCAGGCAACGCCGACGCCAGCGCCAGCACCCGCTCGCGATCACCCTGGCCGTTGTCCACCGCCTCGGGCAGCGCCTGGGCGATGGCGACACGGTGCAGCACATTGAGCATTTCGGCCAGCACACCACTCCAGTCCGGCCCCTGCTCGGCGAGGTTGCGCACCGCCTCCAGCAGCGCCCGTGCATCCCCTTCCAGCAGTGCCTGCAGCACACCATAGACCTGGCCGTGATCGAGGCTGCCGAGCATGGCCCGCACATCGGCGGCCAGCACCTTACCCTCGCCGAACGCGATAGCCTGGTCAGTGAGGCTCATGGCATCACGCATCGAACCATCGGCAGCACGGCCAAGCAACCACAGCGCATCGGGCTCGAACGGGACGTTCTCGGCCTCCAGCACATGACTCAGGTGTTCGACCACCCGCTCCGGGCTCATGTTCTTCAGCGAGAACTGCAAGCAGCGCGAAAGGATGGTGGCCGGCAGCTTTTGCGGGTCGGTGGTGGCGAGGATGAACTTGACGTAGGGTGGCGGCTCTTCCAGCGTCTTGAGCAAGGCGTTGAACGAGTGCGTGGACAGCATGTGCACTTCGTCGATCAGGTAGACCTTGAAGCGCCCGCGGCTGGGGGCATACTGTACGTTGTCGAGCAGTTCGCGGGTGTCCTCGACCTTGGTACGGCTGGCGGCGTCGATCTCGATCAGGTCGACGAAACGGCCTTCATCGATCTCCCGGCACACCGAGCAGGTGCCACAGGGCGTGGAGGTGATGCCGGTCTCGCAGTTGAGGCACTTGGCGATGATTCGCGCAATGGTGGTCTTGCCCACACCCCGCGTACCGGTGAACAGGTAGGCATGGTGCAGGCGCTGGTTGTCCAAGGCATTGATCAAGGCCTTGAGCACATGGGCCTGGCCGACCATTTCGCGGAACGAGCGCGGACGCCATTTACGTGCAAGAACCTGATAACTCATCGAAAAACCATCGCAGCCTGATCGAGCGGAAGATCGCTAATGCTAGCGGAGCGGGGCCGAAATTGCACCCTGCATGGTTCGTCTACGCTCAGTAACTGGCGCACGTTGTTCATGGAGGATGTGCTTTGCGAAGACTGCTGGCCCTGTTGTCGCTGTGGACCTCTTGCAGCCTGGCCGATCCACCGGTGCTGCGCTTTTCCGTCGCCGAAAGCTGGAGCATGCCGCTGGTGCGCGTCGAGGGCGAGCAGCCGGTCGAAGGGCTGCTGTTCGACCTGATGCAAGGGATCGCTCGCGAAGTCGGCGCCCGCCCCGAATACCACGTACTGGCCCGCCTGCGCCTGCAGCAGGCGATGGATGAGGGCGACATCGACGTGCGCTGCTATGTGAGCACGCAGTGGTTCAATGACCGGCCAGGGCATTTTGTCTGGAGCATACCGTTGTTCCATCAGCGCGATGTACTGGTCGGGCAGCCAGGTGACAACGCCCCGACCCGGCCGGAGCAACTGCCGCGGCAGGCCATTGGCACGGTACTGGGGTACACCTACACGACGCTGGAGCCTTTGTTCGAGCAGGGGCAGTTGCGCCGCGAGGACAGCCGAAGCCAGGCGTTGGCGCTGCAGAAGCTGCAAATAGGGCGTTATCGGCACGCGGTCAGCAATGAGCTGTCCTTGCAGTGGTTCAACCAGCGGCTGCCGGCCGAGCAGCGCCTGCAGGTGCTGGCGGTGCTAGAGGAGCAGGCGCTGGGGTGCATGGTGAGGAACGACCCGGCGATACCGACGCAGGGGATACTCAGGGCTTTGGTACGCATGCAACATTCTGGCGAGATCGCGCGGATCATGCAGCGTTACGGTGCCAGGGCGGTTTCTGATGAGGTCACTACACAACAACCTGGTAAATAACTGCCACGGCGTCGGGAGACTCCGTCAACGCAGCCGCACAACCCGACGCCCGATACCCCGAAGCAAGTGGCCAGCGAAAAATACCATCATCCCCGTCAAGATCAGGCCAATGGCCAACCACTGGCCCGCGCCCAGCCTTTCACCGAAGAACATGCAGGAGGTGACCAGCCCTGATACCGGCACCAGCAACGACAAAGGGGCGACCTGGGTAGCCGGATACTTTTTCATCAGGTTGTTCCAGACCCGATAACCCAGAATGGTGGTGATCAGGCTCTGGAACAGCACGGAGAACAGCGCCTCCCACGCCAGGCCATGACCAAGGCCTTCGAATGCCTTCCAGCCTTGCGAGACGACTATGAAGGCGAGGATGAAAGGCAGCGAGAACAGGCTCGACCAGACGATGAACGCCGTCATCTCACCAGGGCGTTTGAGCTTGATCAGCAGATTGCAAAATGCCCAGGCAAGCGCGGCAAGCAGCACGAGAAATAGCCCTATCACCGTCGACGACTGGCTGCTCGACAGCAGCATCATGCCCAGGCCACAGGCCGCGAGCGCCATTCCCCAGAAGTGTGCGGCAGTGATGCGCTCGCGCAGGAAGACTGCACTCAGCAGGATGGTGAAAAATGCGCTGAACTGCAGAAAGACCGAGGCCATGCCGGGGCTAAGCCCCTGGTACATGGCGAAATTGACCATCCACCAGATCCCCACTGCGAACAGCACGCCATAGAGCGCCATGACCACCATGGAAACGCCCGTCGGCCGCCTGATGAAGAACACCAGCGGCACCGCACAGAGGGTGAAACGCAGCAGCGTCATGACGGAGGGTTCGAGCGTGCTCAAGCCCAGTTCGATCACACCGTAGTTGCAACCCCACAGCACCGTTACCAGAACACCGATGGTCAAATCCCGTTTGCACATTCCCATGCCTGCTCTCCTATTTCAGCAGGCATGACCTTATTTTTTACAAAGGTGGATAGATGTAGGGGCTTTCTTCATGGGGCGTACGAACGCTGAATAACTAGCGCCGCCGCTCAACCGCCATCGCCACCGCATCCGCCTGCCCCCAGGCAATCTGCATCGCGCGCAATCCATGCTCCAGCTGCTGCCGGGTCTGCCACTAGCCTACAGGCGGTGGCCGATTGCATAGTTGAACGCAAGATACCCACCGCTCGTGGTGGACAGTGGCCACCAACGGCTGTGATGCGAGCGAAGCAGCTTCCGGGGTTGTGGCTTAACAAGGCAACCAGTGCCTTGTAGCATCATAGGAGGCCATTGAGTTAACGCTAACGAGCAATCCCCATCAGATGCATCATGTTTCGTTTTTGGGGCTTCAAGCAGCCGCTGTCTGAGCCAGAGGCATTAAGTACCGGCCCACCTCTGGTTCAGCGCCCGAAGATATTCCTGTCCTGCCTCACTGCCCCGAGGTCAGCTAGGGCTGGCGGTCGATGTTGAAGGTCACTAGTTTTTGCCCGCTATGGATGTAGCCTCTGCCTGGCGCAGGGGCCTCAGCCCTTCCTAGCTTGCTTCTCCTTCATTTTCTCGATGGCATCAGGAAGGTTCTGGATAAACTTCACCCCCATGTAGAATGACCCCTTCCCAACCAACTTTGCCGTCGATGCAGCCCGGTCCATCCCCGTACCATGGGAGAAGTCATCCTTCACCTCTTTCCACGCGTCACCCATCATCTTATCTAGGGTCGCGCTGAAGGAGGGCCCGTCTTTCACCCACTCTTCCTGCACATCATCGTCCATGCTTTCTTTCCTCATCCGAGCAAGCCCACCGCAATGAGATGAGCTTGAAGTACGTCACGAGTTTGGTATCAGGTCTCTACAGCAGAGATGATCTTCGCCTGCCCGCGCTCTCGTTCCTTGATTATTTCCTTTGCCTGACTCGCACTGCTTGCTCGCACGCTTGCGGTTACCACCGAAGAGCTCGTGCCACGAGTGTAAGTTACGCGAAAATTCTTGTCGCTCATCCCTGTTTCTCCATGATAGCAATATGCCTTCTTAGTTAGATGTACCAGATACGATCCTAAAGCACAACTGGCTCCACGACTGGATTGAACCACAAACGCAAAGACCACGCCGAGGGTCGTGATCATTGCACAGAGCTATAACCCCCCTGCACCGGAACGAAGCCGCACGGTCGTAGTAGTAAGCCAATGACAGCTTTGCTCACAGCGAGAATGCCCATGGACGACGACAAAGCGTAAGCGCTCCATGAACCCCACATTCAAAGGAGTGCGATCCATGAACCCCACCTTCTAAAAGATAGGGCCTCAGCTTACCGTGGTATCTCTGGCGAGCAGTTCCATGGCAGCAAGGCTTCGTAGT
>NZ_JBIVGN010000023.1:0-77001 GCF_044748705.1 Pseudomonas sp. NPDC089758 | reverse complement strand
CTATGGGGGGGGTGGGGGGTGGTGCCCAGCCATGCCCTGTCCGCGCGGCCTTGGGGGGTTTTCACTATGTTACCGCCCCCAAACCCTTCATGGGGGGGGGCCCCCACCGCGCCCCCGACAGGCTCAATCGAGCTTGATCACCTTGGCCAGCACGATCTTGGGCCCTTTCATCTTCTTGATGATGATGCGCAGGCCTTCGACTTCCAGCACTTCCTCTTCCTCAGGCACACGCTTGAGCGTTTCATAGACAAGCCCGGCCAGGGTTTCCGCTTCGATGTGGTCCAGGTCGATACCCAGCAGACGCTCCACCTTGAACAGCGGCGTATCGCCACGCACCAGCAGCTTGCCTGGCTGGTAGGCCAGGATGCCGCGCTCGGTCTTGCGGTGTTCGTCCTGAATGTCGCCCACCAGCACTTCCAGCACGTCCTCCATGGTCAGGTAGCCGATCACCTTGCCATCGGCTTCCTCCACCAGCACGAAGTGCGCGCCGCCCTTGCGGAACTGCTCCAGCAACTGAGACAACGGCATGTGCCGCGATACACGCTCCAGCGGGCGCGCCAAGTCTTCGAGGTCCACGGTTTCGGGCAGGTGCTCGAGTTCGGCCAGTTCCAGCAGCAGGTCCTTGATGTGCAAAAGCCCGGTGAACTCCTCACGTTCGGCATCGTACAGTGGATAACGGCTGAACTTGTGGCGGCGCACCAGGGCCAGGATTTCCTTGAGTGGCGCATGGGCGTCGATGCTGATCATGTCTTCGCGCGAGTTGGCCCAGTCGACCACTTCCAGCTCGCCCATCTCCACGGCCGAGGCCAGCACACGCATGCCTTGGTCGCTCGGGTCCTGGCCACGGCTGGAGTGCAGGATCAGCTTGAGCTCTTCACGGCTGTAATGGTGCTCGTGGTGCGGGCCAGGCTCGCCCTGGCCGGCAAAGCGCAGAATGGTGTTGGCACTGGCGTTGAGCAGGTAGATGGCCGGGTACATCAACCAGTAGAACAGGTAAAGCGGTACCGCAGTCCACAGCGACAGCAGTTCGGGCTTGCGGATCGCCCAGGATTTGGGCGCAAGCTCACCGACCACGATGTGCAGGTACGAAATGACGAAGAAGGCGACGAAGAACGAAACACCCTTGATCAACTCGGGCGTGTCCACGCCCAGGTACGCCAGCAACGGTTCGAGCAGGTGGGCGAATGCCGGCTCACCGACCCAGCCAAGGCCCAGGGAGGCGAGGGTGATACCCAGCTGGCAGGCCGACAGGTAGGCGTCGAGCTGGTTGTGTACCTTGCGCAGGATGCTGCCACGCCAGCCGTGCTGCTCGGCAATGGATTCGACACGGGTGGAGCGCAGCTTGACCATGGCGAACTCGGCGGCTACGAAGAAGCCGTTGAGCAGCACCAGGAACAGGGCGAAGAGAATCATGCCGAAATCGGCGAATAACGAGGTGAGGCTGATACCAGGGGAAGGGTCCATGATGGATTTTTTACGGGGTCCGTCTTTGGGAAAGGTTAGAAAAAAAGTGCCAGCTTTTGCTGGCACAGGGGGCTCAATGTAGCGGCTGGGGCAGCAAAAGCAAAGTGGCCCTTGGAATCACGCGTGAGCGTCAGCCAGTTGTGCAGGGGCGAAGTGGCAGGTGAAGGTGCTGCCATGGCCCGGTACGCTGCTGATCTCAAGGCGCCCGCGATGGCGCATGAGCACATGCTTGACGATCGCCAGCCCCAGGCCCGTGCCTCCTGTGGTGGAGGCGCGGCTGGAGTCGACGCGATAAAAACGTTCGGTCAGGCGCGGCAGGTGCTTGGCGTCTATTCCGACACCCGAGTCCTGCACCGTCAGGTGAGCGCCCTCGGCGTCGGCCCACCAACGGATACGAATCT
Source organism: Pseudomonas sp. NPDC089758 (assembly GCF_044748705.1). Classification (NCBI taxonomy): domain Bacteria; kingdom Pseudomonadati; phylum Pseudomonadota; class Gammaproteobacteria; order Pseudomonadales; family Pseudomonadaceae; genus Pseudomonas; species Pseudomonas sp. NPDC089758. The sequence goes on along the minus strand of NZ_JBIVGN010000023.1, from coordinate 75,136 downwards.
TGCCTTCGTCCTGGGTGTACTTCACCGCGTTGAACACCAGGTTGGAGAAAGCGCTGCGCAACTCCGACTCGCTGCCTTTGAGGCGCAGGCCCGGCGTAGCCTCCAGGGTAATGTGCTGGTTGCGCGGCCCGGAAAGCGCCTGGGCGTCGCTCATGATCGCACCGAGCAGTGCGTCGACTGCCACCGGCTGGTTGTCCGATGGGTAATCGGTGGCTTCCAGCTTGGCCAGCAGCAGCAGGTCGTTGAGCAGGGCCTGCATGCGCGAACCTTGCTGGCTCATCTGCTGCAGCGCCCGGTTCCAGCGCGGGTTCACGTCTTCGACGTTATCCAGCAGGGTTTCCAGGTACCCTGCAATCACCGTCAGGGGTGTACGCAACTCGTGCGATACGTTGGCCACGAAGTCTTTGCGCATCTGTTCGAGTTGATGGATGCGGGTCACGTCGCGCACCAGCATCAGGTGCTCATTGTTGCCGTAGCGTGTGAGGTGCAGTTGCACGCGCATGCGGTCATTGATGGGGGAGGGAATTTCCAGCGGTTCGGCGAAGTTATGCGACTCGAAGTATTCCTTGAAGCGTGGGTGGCGTACGAGGTTGGTGACCGGTTGGCCGCCATCTTGCGGGGTCTTGAAGCCCAGCAGGGTTTCTGCGGCGCGGTTCCACCATTCCAGGTTGCCGTCGCTGTCGAGCATGATCACCGCGTCGCGCAGGGCGGCCGTTGACTCCTGCACCCGGTCGATCACTGCCTGCAAGCGGCCGCGTACGCGCTGGTCGCGGCGTTGCAGGTGATAGATGCTGTCGAACACTTCGCCCCACAGGCCGTAGCCGTCGGGGGGCGCTTCGTCGGGCTGATGGTTGCGCAGCCAGTCGTGCAGGCGCAGCAACTGTTTGAGGGTCCAGCCCAGGTAAAGGCCCAGGCCGATGGCCAGGCTCCAGCCGTAATAACCGCTGACCAGGCCGCCTAGCAGGCAGACAGTGATCAGCAGCAGCAGGTGGCGAATGAGGGTTGCGTGCCAGTTCTGGTTCAATTGACAGATCCTTCGGATCCAGCTGCAAGCTGCAAGCTACAAGCTGCAAGAAGAAGCGGATCGGTGATGCTGATAGTCCTTTTCTAGCCTGGAAGCTGCTCGCTTTTGCTTGCAGCTTGCAGCTTGCAGCTAGCTCTTGGTCGAGAAGCGGTAGCCAGTGCCCCGGACGGTTTGTACCAGATTTTCGTAGGCTTCACCCAGTGCCTTGCGCAGGCGGCGGATGTGCACATCCACGGTGCGTTCCTCGACATAGACGTTGCCGCCCCAGACCTGATCGAGCAACTGGCCGCGGGTATAGGCGCGTTCCTGGTGGGTCATGAAGAACTGCAGCAGGCGGTATTCGGTGGGGCCCATTTCGGCCGGCTTGCCGTCGATGGTCACGCGGTGGCTGATCGGATCCAGCAGCAGGCCGCCGACTTCGATAGGGGCCTCGCTGTCGCTCGGGCCGGCACGACGCAGCACGGCTTTCAGGCGTGCTACCAGCTCGCGAGGCGAAAAAGGTTTGGTGATGTAGTCGTCGGCGCCGACTTCCAGGCCCTGGATCTTGTTGTCCTCTTCGCCTTTGGCGGTGAGCATGATGATCGGAATATCGCCGGTGAGTTCATCGCGCTTGAGGCGGCGCGCCAACTCGATGCCGGAAGTGCCCGGGAGCATCCAGTCGAGCAGGATCAGGTCCGGTTTACGGTCGACGATGATTGCGTGGGCCTGTTGCGAGTTCTCGGCTTCCAGGCAGTCATAGCCGGCCATTTCCAATGCAACGGCGATCATCTCGCGAATGGGCGCTTCGTCGTCGACGATCAGAATGTTTCTGCCAACCATGCTTTGAACCTCTCCTGGAATTTCGGGGCTGGCCCGCATTAGATAACGGAATTATTGCAGCTGTGTGACAGGGCGTTGGCCATTCTGGCGACTTCGCATGACTGGACTAGGCTTGGAGAGGCCGCTGCGGCGGCTGTGCGAACTCATTCCACCCCCCGAATACAAGGTGATTCCAATGACACGACACACGCTGAGCTGGATGGCCCTCTGCGCTGCGCTGGCACTGCCCGGAGTAGCGTCGGCCCACCATGCCATGGAAAAGGACGGCATGTGGGTCGATCACGCGGGCATGACGCTGTACACCTTCGACAAGGATGCTGGCGGCAAGTCGATGTGCAATGGCGAGTGCGCTAGCAACTGGCCGCCGCTGCTGGTCAAGGCCGACGACGAGCCTGCCAAGGGCAAGTGGTCGGTGGTGATGCGCGACGATGGCAAGAAGCAGTGGGCGTATGACGGCAAGCCCCTGTATACCTTCGTCAAGGACAAGAAGGCTGGAGACATGACCGGTGATGGTTTGAAAGACGTCTGGCACGTCGCCAAGCCTTGAGACCGCCAGGGCCGCTTTGCGGCCCAATCGTCGGCAAGCCGGCTCGCACAGGGTGGCTTGCCTTTGTGGTCAGCGCAGGGCGTAATCGAGCACCACACCCATGAACACCAGCAGCCCCGCCCAGTGGTTGTGCAGAAACGCCTTGAAGCACGACTCCCTGTCCAGCTTGCGCGTCGACCAGTATTCCCAGGCAAAGCACAGTGCGGCCCCCAGCAGCCCGAGGTGGAACCAGCCACCTAGCTCGAAGCGGCTCCCCGCCAGTAACAGGCAGCCCAGCGACAGCATCTGCAGGGTCAGAATGATCACCCGGTCGGATTCGCCGAACAGGATCGCAGTCGATTTCACCCCGATTTTCAGGTCATCGTCCCGGTCGACCATGGCGTAGTAGGTATCGTAGCCCACCGTCCACAGCAGGTTGGCGATGTACAGCAGCCAGGCGCTGGCCGGCAACTCGCCGCCGGCGGCGGTGAAGGCCATGGGGATGCCCCAGGAATACGCGGCCCCCAGCACCACTTGCGGATAATAGGTGTAGCGCTTCATGAACGGGTAACAGGACGCCAACGCCACTGCACCGAATGACAGCCACACGGTCCTGCTGTTGGTGCAAAGCACCAGCAGGAAGCTCACTGCCACCAGGATCGCAAACAGCGCCAGGGCCTCGCGTGGCGTGACCCGGCCACTGGCCAATGGCCTGTCGGCGGTACGTTTGACGTGGCCATCGACCTTGCGGTCAGCGAAGTCATTGATGCAGCAGCCAGCGGCACGCATCAGTACGACGCCCAGGCCGAAGATAATCACGTTGGCCAAGGTTGGCGAACCCAGCCCTGCGATCCACACCGCCGTCAGGGTAGGCCACAGCAGCAGGTAGATGCCGATCGGCCGGTCCATGCGGCTGAGCTGGATGAAGTCCCACGCGCGCGGGTGCACGCGGTTGAGCGACTTGAGCAGTTGCAGGTACATCAGCGGTTTTCCTCCTTGGCTGCTTGCCACAGTGCCGGCAGGAATACTTCGGCCACCAGCAGGTCGAGGCCGTCGCGTTCAAAGCGCGAACGTCGCCCCCACAGGCCGTCATGGGCAGCCTCGGCGGGCAGCCAGGCCTGTGGATAACTACCCACTTCGATAGGATGGCGGATGAACGCCTGGTCGCAGAACAGCAATTCCCCCAGCGACCGGCTGCCGAGGGTTTCCAGGTCCAGGCCGCCGCGCTCTAGCGCCTGGCGGCTGGCCACGCTGCGGGCGAACACCCAAGGCAGGCCATGGCCGCGCAGGTACACCTCGCGTACCCAGCCTTCGGCGCCTGGGGCGATGCCCAGTGCCAGGCACTCGTCATCGCGCAGTGGCTGCCAGCCTTCGAACAGGGGGGTAACGCTGAATTGGCCGCTGGACAGGCGGGTCAGGCGGCGAGTCAGAGAACCTTCATCGAACAGCCAGTCGTGGGTGTGCTGGTCGATATTGGTCGCCAGCTGTGAATACGCCAGCCACGCGACAGCGGCTGCTTGCGGGGATTCGTACGACACGTCGGTATGCTTGATTACAGCCAGAGAGGCGGCGAGCTTAGCATGATTGCCCCAACTGCTTGCATAATGCCCGCGTAAGGGCCCTGAGCCCGAATGACAAAGCCTGAGCCTGCAGCGAGGAACGACAAATCATGAAGAAGTGGCAGTGTATTGTCTGTGGCCTGATCTACGACGAGGCCCAAGGGTGGCCGGATGACGGCATCGCGCCGGGTACGCGCTGGGAGGATGTGCCACAAGATTGGCTGTGCCCCGATTGCGGCGTTGGCAAAAGCGACTTTGAAATGATCGCCATCGGCTGATCGCAATGCTGTTCAACCAAGAGGAAAGCACGACATGACGTCCCCCGTGGTCATCATCGGAACCGGCCTGGCCGGTTACAACCTGGCCCGTGAGTTTCGCAAGCTCGATGGCGAGACGCCGCTGCTGCTGATTACGGCCGACGACGGTCGCTCCTATTCCAAGCCCATGCTTTCCACCGGCTTCGCCAAGCAAAAGGACGCCGATGGCCTGTGCATGGCCGAGCCGGGGGCCATGGCCGAGCAACTCAAGGCGGTGATCCGCACCCACACGCGCATCAGCGGTATCGACCCTGGCCACAAGCGCCTGTGGATTGGCGAAGAAGCGGTGGAGTACCGCGACCTGGTGCTGGCTTGGGGCGCGCAGACGGTGCAGGTGCCGGTCGAGGGTGACGGGGCTGATCATGTGTTCCCGATCAATGATCTGGAAGACTACGCACGTTTTCGTGCTGCTGCGGCTGGCAAGCAGCGTGTCTTGATCCTCGGCGCCGGCCTGATCGGCTGTGAGTTCGCCAATGACATGCGCCTGGGTGGTTTTGAGGTCGATGTGGTGGCGCCCTGCGAGCAGGTCATGCCGACCCTGTTGCATCCTGCCGCTGCCGCTGCTGTTCAAGGTGGCTTGCAAGAGCTGGGCGTGCGCTTTCACCTGGGCCCCGTACTCACTCGCCTGCAGCAGGTGAGCGAAGGCCGTGAGGCGCATCTGTCCGATGGCAGCGTGATCGCCTGCGACCTGGTGGTGTCGGCCATCGGCCTGCGCCCGCGCACCGACCTGGCTGCCGCAGCCGGCCTGCAGACCAACCGCGGCGTAGTCGTGGACCGCCAGCTGCGCACCTCCCACGGCAACATTTTCGCGCTGGGCGACTGTGCTGAAGTCGAAGGTATCAATCTGCTCTATGTGATGCCCTTGATGGCCTGTGCGCGAGCCCTGGCCCAGACGTTGACAGGCAACCCGGCGCAGGTCAGTTACGGGCCGATGCCCATCACGGTGAAAACACCGGCCTGCCCATTGGTGGTTTCGCCGCCGCCGCCTGGTTGTGAGGGAAGCTGGCAGGTGCAAGGGCAGGGCAGTGACCTGAAAGTGCTCTGTCACGCCGCTGACGGCCAGTTGCTCGGCTATGCCCTGACGGGCAGCGCTGTGACGGAAAAACTGGCGTTGAACCGGCAGCTGCCCGCGCTGATGGCATAAACAGCGGGCGTTCTGTCGGATTTATCCTGTAGTTGACCGCACAATGGCCGCCCAGATACTGGCGCGGCCCCGGTCGGCGTGCCATTCTCACTTCCGTCTGCCGCAGATTAGAGCCTGCGGTGCCTTGAACGCTGCTTCACGGGCAGCACGGCAATAACAACAAGAATTCCCGTCAAAGAGGCTTCATTATGCGTAAACCAGAACTCGCCGCCGTCATCGCCGAAAAGGCCGATCTGACCAAGGAAAAGGCCAACCAGGTGCTCAACGCCATTCTCGACAGCATCACCGGTGCGCTGGACAAAGACACCGTGACGCTCGTGGGTTTCGGTACGTTTGAAAAACGCCATCGCGGCGCCCGTACCGGCAAGAACCCTCAGACGGGTGAGCCGGTGAAAATCAAGGCCAGCAATACAGTGGCCTTCAAGCCTGGCAAAAACCTGCGTGACAGCGTCAATGTGCCCGCCAAGCCAGGCAAGAAAGCCAAATGATCGACGTTTGACGTGCAGCCTCTGTTCAAACGGGCGCCTCAGTGCGCCCGTTGCGCTTTCTGAACGCATGACGCTGCGAATTTGCGTAAATTGTCCAGGAAACGGATAAACTGCGAGCTTCGGTCACATTATATTCGAGGCGCGTTGATGAAGTTCCGCTTTCTTCTCTGGGCCATGGGGCTGTTGATGGCCAGGGCCAGTCGTAACAACCCGGCATTTCAGCAGCAACTCGTGGGCAAGGACCTGGTGTTCCAGATGCAGACGCTCGATGGCAAGGTTGTCCGGCACTTCATCGTCAGTGGCGAACGCATCAGCAGCAAAGGTGGCGCTCATGCACAGCCAGCCTTTGCCATTGCGTTCAAGGACGCCGCCTACGGCTTCGCCACGATGCAGGCGAGCAACAAGCAGCTGGCGTTCATGCAGGGCATCCAGGACAAAAGCATCCAGATCAAGGGCAATCCGGCGCTGGTGATGTGGTTCCAGGGTTTGATGAAATACCTGAAACCGAAGAAGAAAAAAGGCTGAATGGCTGGGGCTGCCGAACAGCCCCCAAACGTATTCAGTGCGGTGCGTTGAACTGCGACGCCAGTTCGCGCAGCAAGCTCTCGGCCTCGAGCACCTTGTTCACCACGTCCTCAGCCTTCTCCCGGCTGACGCCCAGGCGCTCCAGCAACTCGTCAGGGATCGCCTCCTGCGGCCCCGAGCCGATGCCGCGGCAGCGTAGCAGGCGGGTCGCCAGGCACACCAGGTTGGGGTACGCCGAGTATTCGCCGTCATAGGCAGGATCGTGCTGGAATCGCAGCGCGGTCGACAGCTCTTCGGGCATGTCCCACAGCTTCATCAGCCAGGCGCCGATCTGCTCCCGGCTGATACCCAGCAGGTGCTGCTCCACATAGGTGTGGCAGAGGTGCGGGTTGACCTCCAGATGACGGCAGATCAGCGAGAAGTGCGGTGGGAACACATGGGCCAGCAGTAAGTAGCCGAAGTTGTGCAGCAGCCCGGCCAGGTAAGTCAGGCCGGCCTCAGGACGTTCGGCCCGGGGCATGGCGCGGGTCAGGCCTTCGATGATCGCCGCGGTGTAGATCGACTGCTGCCAGTACGGCGTCGCCTGTTGCGGGTGGTCCTTGGGCAGGCTCAAAGTCTTGCCCAATGCCAGGCCCAGGGCCAGGTTGATCACCAGATCGAAGCCCAGGACGCGGACGATGGCATCTTCCACCGAGCGAATCTTGCCTGGAGAGGCGTAATAGGGCGAGGCTGCCCAGCTGACGACTTGGGCGGCCAGGGCCGGGTCGGTTTCGACCACGCCGGTGATGTCATCGATGCTGGCGTTGGGGTCGACCCGCAGCTTGATGATTTTCTGCGCCGTATCGGCCAGTGGCGGAATCTCGATGGTTTCTTCCAGGCGCTTCTGGATGCGGCGGGCGGTGAAGGCCTGCACTGCCAGGGTAATCTCCCTGGAGTCATCATCCGGGCGGTCGAGATTGGGGCGGATTTCCCTGACGGGCTGGCCGAAAGTGCCAGCGCTGGCCTTGTGCATCATGCGCTTGAAGTCATCACGCTGGATTTCCAGCAGCAGCCCGGCTTCGCCAGACTGGATCAGCAGGCGTTCGGCATCGAGCAACTTGCCTTCATAGAGGCAGGGCGAACTGGTCAAGGCCGGAATCGCCGGCAAGGCCTTCAGATGATGCTTGTCGAGCATCTGCTTCAGGCGCTGTAACGGCACGGCCTTGAGCTTGCGCCCCGTCAGCTCTTCCAGACGATTGAGGTCCAGCAGCTTGCTATGCGGGAACAGCACCATCAATGCGCCGATCTCGTCATCGAGCAGGATCGCCTGTACCCGTGAAGCAGCCGGCAGTTGCGTATGCTCAGGCACCTCGCGATAGGCAATGCCCAGTTTTTCGAGCAACAGCCGGATGACAGAGGGTGCGTGTGGGGTTGCGGTGTCCAGGGCAGCTTCAGTCATGGTCCGTATCCACTGATTCTTTTAAACGCGAAGTATAACCAGTCTGGTCGCAAAGCTGGATCCATTCTGGTACTGGCGTCACACTTGGCCATATTGCTGGCCGTGGCGCAGCCAGCGGTCGAGCAGGGGGCTCACGTGCTCGGGCCAGCGTGCGATGAGGGCCTGTGCGGCATCGCGCACGGCGGGTAACAGGTCGGCATCACGCATCAGGTCGGCGACCTTGAATTGTAACAAGCCGGTCTGACGCGTCCCGAGCATCTCGCCCGGGCCGCGCAGTTCCAGGTCCTTCTCGGCAATCACGAAGCCATCGTTGGTTTCGCGCATGATCCCCAGGCGTTCGCGGCCAATCTGCGACAGCGGCGGGTGATACAGCAGCACGCAGTGGCTCACCGCGCTGCCGCGGCCAACCCGGCCGCGCAGCTGGTGCAATTGAGCAAGGCCCAGGCGTTCAGGGTTCTCGATGATCATCAGGCTGGCGTTGGGCACGTCCACACCCACCTCGATCACCGTGGTCGCGACCAGCAGTTGCAGGTCGCCTTGCTTGAATTCGGCCATCACCGCGGCTTTTTCCGCAGGCTTCATGCGCCCGTGGATCAAGCCTACGCGCAGTTCGCCCAAGGCGCTGCCCAGTTCCTCGAAGGTGCTCTCGGCAGCCTGGCAGGTCAGTTCTTCGGATTCTTCGATCAGCGTGCAGACCCAATAGGCCTGGCGCCCTTCGGCACAAGCGGCGCGTACCCGCTCCACCACTTCGAAACGCCGGCTATCGGCGACCAGCACGGTGTTCACCGGTGTGCGCCCTGGCGGCAGTTCGTCGAGCACCGAGGTATCGAGGTCGGCGTAGGCGCTCATCGCCAGCGTGCGCGGGATCGGGGTGGCAGTCATGATCAGCTGGTGCGGGCACAGTTCGCCTGCAACACCCTTCTTGCGCAGGGCCAGACGTTGTTGCACCCCAAAACGGTGTTGTTCGTCGATGATCGCCAGGGCCAGGTGCTTGAATTGCACTTCTTCCTGGAACAACGCGTGGGTTCCCACCACCATCGGTGCACCGTTGGCGATCTGTTCCAGGGCGCTGGCGCGGGCCTTGCCCTTGAGCTTGCCCGCCAGCCAGGCGACTTCCAGGCCCAGCGGCTCCAGCCAGCGCTTGAAGGTGATGTAGTGCTGCTCGGCGAGAATCTCGGTGGGCGCCATCAGCGCCACCTGGTAGCCCGCCTCCAGTGCTTGCAGCGCCGCCAGTGCGGCAACCACGGTCTTGCCGGCGCCGACATCGCCCTGTACCAGGCGCATCATCGGCTCGGCCTGGCTCAGGTCATAGGCGATTTCATCGGCTACCCGCTGCTGTGCGCCGGTCGGCGTGAAGCCCAGGTTGGCCAGGTATTGCACCTGCAGGCGCTTGGCCTTGGGCAGAACGGGGGCGCGCAAGCTGCGCAGGCTTTCCCGCAGCCGTTGTTGCGATAGCTGGTGGGTAAGCAGCTCTTCGAAGGCAAGGCGGTGCTGGGCCCAGTGCTGGCCTTCGGCGAGTTCATCAAGGTCGGCATCAGCCGGCGGGTTGTGCAGGTAGCGGATGGCATCATCCAGCGGTGCCAGGTGGTAGTCCCGGGCCAGCTCGTCCGGTAGCCAGTCCGGTAGGCTGCGCGGGCCGAGCATACCCAGGCTCTGCTGGCAGAGCAGGCGCAGGCGCTGCTGGGTGAGGCCTTCGGTGGACGGGTAGATCGGCGTCAGGGTCTGCTCGACCGGCGGTGGCGGCTCGTCGCCATTGAGTGCGCGGTACTCCGGGTGGTAGATCTCCAGGCCCGAGGCGCCGGGGCGGGCCTCGCCATAGCAGCGCAGGTGCGTACCGCGCTTGAGGCCTTCCTTCTGCGCATTGCTGAAGTGATAGAAGCGCAGGCTGAGCACGCCGCTGCCATCACCCAGGCGCACGACCAGGCTGCGGCGCTTGCCCATGGTCACATCGGCGCCACTGACCACGCCTTCGATCACTGCGTCCTGGCCGGGGCGCAAGGCGCCGATAGGCACCACACGGGTGCGGTCCTGATAGCGCAGCGGCAGGTGGAACAACACGTCTTGCAGGTTTTCCAGGCCGACCTTGGCGAGCTTCTGCGCCATGGCTTCGCCTACGCCCTTGAGCGCGGTGACCGAGACCTTCGACAACTCAGTCATGACTCAGGCCGGTTGTTCCACAGCGGGCTTGGCTACCGAGCAGAGGCGAATCGAGTCGGCAAGGATCTCGATGGCCTTGGGCCGCGGGAAGCTTGCGCGCCAGGCGATGGCTACGGTGCGGAAGGGTGCCGGCGCGGTAAGCGGGCGCACTTCGATGACCCCCGGTGCGTAGTGGTGGCTGTGCACCGCCGAAAGCGGCAGGATCGACACGCCCAGGCCCGAAGCGACCATGTGGCGGATGGTTTCCAGCGAGCTGGACTCCACCGTGGTGTGCTTGGCGCCTTCACCGCCTTTGTTCAGCGTCGGGCAGGCTTCCAGAACCTGGTCGCGGAAGCAGTGGCCCTCGCCGAGCAGCAGCAGGCTCTTGTCGTTGAGCATGGCGGTGTCGATGGTCTTTTTCGCGGTCCAGGGATGGTCGGCGGGCATCAGGGCGCAGAATGGCTCATCGTACAGTGGCAGGGTCAGCACGTCGGCTTCGTTGAACGGCAGGGCGATGATCACCGCGTCGAGTTCACCGTTGCGCAGTTTTTCGCGCAGCACGTGGGTGAAGTTCTCTTCGATGTACAGCGGCATCTGCGGGGCCACGCGGTGCAGCTGCGGGATCAGGTGCGGGAAGAGGTAAGGGCCGACGGTATAGATCGCACCGACCTTCAGCGGGGCGGTGAGCTGGTTCTTGCCGGCTTGGGCCAGCTCGCGGATGCCCTGCGCCTGCTCCAGTACCTTCTGCGCCTGGGCGACGATGCTTTCACCGACTGGCGTCAGGCGCACCGCGCTCTTGCTGCGCTCGAAGATCAGCACGCCAAGCTCGTCCTCAAGCTTTTTAACACCGACGGACAGGGTGGGCTGGCTGACATGGCAACGCTCGGCGGCGTGGCCGAAGTGCTGCTCCTGGGCGAGAGTGACGATGTAGCGTAATTCTGTGAGGGTCATAACGTGCGTCCATGAAGTTGCGAGCCCAGCATAGCGGCTGCAATCGATAGACGCACGTTATCAGACTTGCCGATTTGTGACAGAAACAAAAGTCTCAGCGACGGTCCAGCGAGTAGACGAACGGTGCTACGACTTCAATCGTGCCATTGTTCAGCAATTCCGCTGGCGGCTTGGGCACCTTGCCGGCCCTGCGGATCATTTCCATGGTTGCCCGGTCCAGCGCTGCGCTGCCCGAACCCCCTGCCATCGAGTACGAGAGCACCTTGCCGTCAGCATCGACCACGAAGCGCAGGCGGTTGATGCCCTGAAGACCCCGGCGGCGAGCGTCTTCCGGGTAGCGCTTGTACTTCGCCAGGTGGCGCAGCAGGTCGCTCTGCCACGTCGGCAGCGCCTTGCTGTTCGCGGCAATGCTTGGTGCCGGTGCCGCCGACTTCTGCGGTGGCGTATTGGTTGGCGGCGTGTCCACGACCTGTTCTTTGGTCGGTGGCTCATCCTTCGGCGGCTCAGGCTTTTTCACAGGCTTCGGAGGTTGAGGCTTGGGTTTGGGCTTGGGCGGCTTGGCGATGGCGATCTTTGGTTTGGGCGCTTCAGCCACCTTGGGCAACGGCGGCTCTTCGACCGGTGCCGGCGGCTGTGGAGCGGCCTTCGGTGGTGGTGGCGGTGCCGGCTCGGGCAGCGGTGCCAGCTCGACCATCATGGCTGCCGGGGGCAGCTCGACGGCCTGGGGCACCGACCAGTTGAGCGTGAGCAGCACAGCGACGGCATGGACACCCAGCACAAGTACCAGGCTGCCGCTGTAACGCGCCAGATTGTGCCGCGTCTTCGTCATTTCTTGGCTGCCGTCTCGAGACCTACCAGACCGACTTTGAGGTAGCCGGCCGCGCGCATGTTGTTCATCACTTCCATCAGGTCACCGTAATCCACACCTTTGTCGGCCTGGAAGAAGATGGTGGTTTCCTTGTCGCCCTTGGTCTTGGCGTCGAGCATCGGGCCAAGCTGGTTGGGTGCAGGCACCTGATCGTCACCGACATACAGCTTCTGGTCGGCCTTGACGCTGACGAACACGGGTTTCTCCGGCCTCGGTGCCGGCTTGGCGGTCGAGGCCGGCAGGTCGACCTTGATGTCGACCGTGGCCAGCGGCGCGGCCACCATGAAGATGATCAGCAGTACCAGCATCACGTCGATGAACGGCGTGACGTTGATTTCGTGGTTTTCGGCGAGGTCGTCGCCACCTTCGTTCAGATGCAGGCCCATGGCTTACCCCACTTTCACCATGTGCGGGGCGACGCGCTCGCCACCCTGGTGGTCCAGGTCACGGCTGACCAGCAGCAGGACCTGCGCCGAAGCATCGGAAACCTGGGCTTTGTAGCCGGCGATGGAGCGGGCGAAGACGTTGTAGATGACTACGGCCGGGATCGCTGCGACCAGGCCCAGGGCGGTGGCCAGCAGGGCTTCGGCGATACCGGGGGCAACCACGGCCAGGTTGGTGGTCTGGGTTTTGGCGATGCCGATGAAGCTGTTCATGATGCCCCACACGGTACCGAACAGGCCGACGAACGGCGCAGTGGAACCGATGGTGGCGAGCACGCCGGTGCCGCTGCTCATGTTGCGGCCGCTGGCATGCACCAGGCGCTCCAGGCGGAAGCTGACGCGTTCCTTGATGCCCTCTTTTTCGCGGGCGTTGGCCGACAGGCGCATTTCTTCCAGGGCATCGTGGACCAGCGTGTGGGCCAGAGTACCTTCCTTGTTGGAGACTTCGCTGGCTTCCTTGAGGCTGGCAGACTTCTTCAGCTGGGCGATTTCGCCGCGCAGACGACGCTTGGCGCCCATCAACTCGAAGCCCTTGGCGATCCAGATGGTCCAGGTGATGATCGAGGCGATGGCCAGGCCGATCATGACCGCTTTCACCACCACGTCGGCGTTCTTGTACATGCCCCACGGCGACAGGTCATGGGCCATGCCCAGCGACGTGTCCTCAACCACCGCTTCGGTGCTTGGGGCTGCCGCTGCCGGCGCATCGACCGGTGTAGCGACCTGAGCGTCGCCAGCAGGGGCCTGGCCTTCGCTGGCAGGGGTGGCTGGCGCGCTTGCAGCTGCAGGGGTGCTGACGTTGGTATTGGGCTCATCGGCCATAGCCACTGGGGCCAGGACCAGGCTGAACATCAGCGCAGCGATGGCGCGCCAGGCGCGCGACGGGGTTGGCGAAGCGGAAGGTTGAGTACGTGTCATGCTGGCCGGACCTGATGAAGAAGAAGTGTGCGTTCTCCAAGGCCTCGATACAGGCCGAGAACAGATAGGGGCGCTATTATTGCAAGTAATTCTTGTTAACAAAAGTAATATTGTAGCTTTTTTCGCCCATGGTCTAGCCGCCCATCGTGTAATCCGGCTAGCCTGATTCTTTGGTCTAGGAGTTAAGTGATGTCAGACCGTTCCGTATTGATCGTGGGTTGTGGTGACGTAGGCGGCCGGCTGGCTCGCCAATTGCTCGCCCGTGGCTGGCAGGTAAGCGGCCTGCGTCGCTCGGTCGAACACCTGCCACAGGGTGTTGTACCGATCGCGGCCGACCTGTCCGATCCGGGCATGCCCCAGGCTTGGCCGCAGCATTCCCCGGATTATCTGGTGTACTGCGTAGCCGCCAGCCAGCACGATGAAGCGGGTTACCAAAGCGCCTACGTCGAAGGCTTGCGTCACGTGCTGGGTTGGTTGGCCGAGCGTGGGCAACGTCCGCGCCGCCTGCTGTTCGTCTCCAGCAGCAGCGTGTTTGCACAAAAGGATGGGGAGTGGATCGATGAAACCGCCCCTACCGAACCGCAAGGCTATTCGGGGCGCGTGATGCTGGAGGCGGAGCGGCTGGCGCTGAGCAGCGGCCTGCCGGCAAGCATCGTGCGCCTGACCGGGATCTATGGCCCTGGGCGTGAGTGGCTCCTGAGCCAGGTGCGTCAGGGCTATCGGGTGGCCACCGAGCCGCCGCTGTATGGCAACCGTATTCATGCCGAGGATGCCGCAAGCCTGCTGGCGTTCCTGCTGCAGACCGATGCCAAGGGTGTGGCGTTGGACGATTGCTACATAGGCGTTGATGACGACCCTGCGCCACTGGCCGATGTGGTCGGCTGGTTGCGAGCGTACATGGGCGTTACCGAATGGTCCGATGAGCAGCGGGTGCGCCGCACTGGCAGCAAGCGCTGCAGCAATGCCCGGGTCCGGGCATTGGGGTGGGTACCGCAGTATCCGAGTTACAAGGAAGGGTACGCGGCGATCCTGAAAGGCCAAGGCTGAAGCCTGCTGGCCCTATCGCCGACTTGCCGGCGATCAGGCCAGTGAAGCCAGGCGGGGCTTGAGTCAGTCCTTCTCCAGCACCCACTGGCGATTACCGGCGGCCAGTTGCGGGATCTCATCGGGCTGTGCACGGTTGAGCGCCTGGAAGATCTCCAGCTTGTCGCCATCGCGCTTGAAGATGAATGGCGCGCCACGCTGGTTACGCTCCAGCCACAGGCTGTCGTTGCTGCCCCCCATGCTGGCGCAATCGCCGGCCAGGCACAGAGCGTAGCGGTCCGGGCCGGGCAGGCCGGTTACGCCGCCGTTGTCGGCGAAGTGGACGACGCTACCTTTGCCCTGGCCTTCGACGATCTTCCAGTCCCCACCCAGGTACGCCTGGTACAGTGCTTTTTCGAAGCTGCTACCCAAGCTCACATTGCCGGGTTGTTTGGCGCGGACGAAGCTGCGTTCGGCGCCGGTTGTGTCTGTGGCCTTCAGCTCGTCGCCATCGAGCGCCAGCTGTTCGGTCTGGCCGCCCGGGAAGCTGGCCTGCCACTGCTTGTCAGTGGCACTCAATTGGCCGTCAGCGGCCTCGAAACCATTGCTGTAGCTGGCCCGCTGGCTGGCCACATCGAGTTTCCACTCGAAGATGGGGCCGTGCTCATCGAGGGCCTGACGCAGGCTGCCACCTTTGACGGCGGCGTCGATGGCGTCCTGGTTGATCCAGGTGCCGTTGAAGTCTTCGGGTTTGTGGCTGGCGCAGCCGCTCAGAAGCAGGGCTGCCAGCGCGAAGGGCAGTGCTTGACGCATGGTAGGTTGACCTTGAACTGAAAGGTGACGGGCAGGGTGCCCGTCACCTGCGGCATCAATCGATGACCAGGATGGCGTCCATTTCTACCTGGGCGCCTTTTGGCAGCGCGGCAACACCAATGGCAGCACGGGCTGGGTATGGCTGCTCGAAATAGCGGCCCATGACTTCGTTGACCTTGGCGAAGTGGCTCAGGTCGGTGAGGAAGATGTTCAGCTTGACGATGTCCTTGAACGAACCGCCGGCAGCTTCAGCAACGGCCTTGAGGTTCTCGAAGACCTGTACGGTCTGGGCCTCGAAGCCCTCAACCAGTTCCATGGTGTTCGGGTCCAGCGGGATCTGGCCCGACATGTAAACGGTGTTGCCGGCTTTGATCGCTTGCGAGTAGGTACCGATGGCGGCAGGGGCCTTGTCGCTGTTGATGACGGTCTTGCTCATGATGACTCCTTGCGGTTGGCGGACTACGCACGCATGCGGGTGATGCGGACCACGCCGGTCAGCGTACGCAGCTTCTTGATCACACGAGCCAGGTGCACGCGGTCGTGCACGCTGACCACCAGTTGGACAACGCTGATGCGGCCGTCGCGTTCGTCCATGCTGATCTTCTCGATGTTGCCGTCGGCGGCATTGACGCTGCTGGCCAGCAGGGCAATCAGGCCGCGCTGGTGCTCCAGCTCGACACGCAACTCGACATTGAATTCGCCGGTGATGTCCTTGGCCCAGGAAAGCTGTACGCACTTCTCCGGGTTATGACGGATTTCACTGATGTTGCGGCAGTTCTCCAGGTGCACGACCATGCCCTTGCCTGCCGACAGGTGGCCGACGATCGGGTCGCCCGGGATGGGCGTACAGCACTTGGCGTAGCTCAATACCAGGCCTTCGGTGCCGCGGATCGCCAACGGGCCTTCCGGCGCCGGCAGCTGCTCGCCTTCGGCTGACAGCAGGCGGCGGGCCACCACATAGGCCATGCGGTTGCCCAGGCCGATGTCTTCGAGCAGGTCCTCGATCAGTTCCAGGCGGTACTCGGCGAGAATCGCGTTGATACGCTCCTGAGGGATTTGCTCGAGGCTGCTGTCGAAACCGGTCAGCACCTTGTTCAGCAGGCGCTCGCCCAGGTTGATCGACTCGGAACGTCGCTGCTGCTTGAGTGCGTGGCGGATGTGCGTACGGGCCTTGCCGGTGACCACGAAATTGAGCCAGGCCGGGTTGGGCCGCGCGCCCGGGGCGCTGACGATCTCAACCGTCGAACCGCTCTGCAGCGGCTCGGACAGTGGCGCCAGGCGCCGGTTGATGCGGCAGGCGATGCAGCTGTTGCCCACATCGGTATGCACCGCATAGGCGAAATCCACGGCGGTGGAGCCTTTGGGCAGCTCCATGATCCTGCCTTTGGGCGTGAAGACATAGACCTCGTCAGGGAACAGGTCGATCTTCACGCTCTCGATGAATTCCAGCGAGTTGCCGGCACGCTGCTGCAGCTCGAGGATGCCCTTGACCCACTGGCGGGCGCGCGCATGGTTGCCTTTGGGCTGCTCGTCGTTGGACTTGTACAGCCAGTGCGCGGCGATGCCGTTGTTGGCCATCTCTTCCATTTCGCGGGTACGGATCTGGATTTCGATGGGCACGCCGTGCATGCCGAACAGCGTGGTGTGCAACGACTGATAGCCGTTGGCCTTGGGGATCGCGATGTAGTCCTTGAAGCGCCCGGGCAGCGGCTTGTACAGGTTGTGCACGGCACCGAGCACGCGGTAGCAGGTGTCGACCTTGTCGACGATGATGCGGAAGGCGTACACGTCCATGATCTCAGTGAAGGCGCGGCGCTTGCCGCGCATCTTCTTGTAGATGCCATAGAGGTGTTTCTGCCGGCCGCTGACCTCGCCTTGAATACCGTCGGCAGCCAGGCAGTTGGCCAGCGAGTGCTCGATCTTGGCGACGATCTCTTTGCGGTTGCCGCGTGCGCTCTTGACCGCCCGATGGATCAGCGACGACCGCATGGGGTGCATGGCCTTGAAGCCAAGGTCTTCGAACTCTACGCGCACGGTGTGCATGCCCAGCCGGTTGGCGATGGGGGCGTAGATTTCCAGGGTTTCCTTGGCGATGCGTCGGCGTTTTTCGCCAGACAGCACTTCCAGGGTGCGCATGTTGTGCAGGCGGTCGGCGAGCTTGACCAGGATCACGCGGATATCGCGGGCCATGGCCATGGCCATCTTCTGGAAGTTTTCAGCCTGCGCTTCGGCCTTGGTCTCGAAGTTCATCTGGGTCAGTTTGCTGACCCCATCGACCAGCTCGGCAACCGTTTCGCCAAACTGCTGGCTGAGCGCTTCCTTGGCGATGCCGGTGTCTTCGATCACGTCGTGCAACATGGCCGCCATCAGGCTCTGATGGTCCATGTGCATGTCGGCGAGGATGCTGGCTACGGCCAGCGGATGGGTCACGTAGGGCTCGCCGCTGCGGCGGCGTTGCCCATCGTGTGCCTGTTCGGCGTAGAAATAGGCGCGCCGAACCAGGTTGACCTGTTCGGGGCCCAGGTAGGTCGACAGCCGTTCGGCTAAGGCTTCTATGCCCGGCATGATTTCACCTCTTGCCGAGGAAGAGGGCCTTGTGCCGCGCGACGTCGACCAGGCATGGATCAGACAGCCTCGTTGGACTCGTCCTCGAAGGCGGCGAAGACCGGATCCTCGGTAACGATCTCTTCAGCAGCAATGAATTCGTTGGTGACGATGCCTTCTGCGATTTCACGCAGGGCAACGACGGTTGGCTTGTCGTTTTCCCACGCTACGCGCGGCTCTTTGCCGCCGGTAGCCAGCTGACGGGCGCGCTTGGTCGAGAGCATGACCAGCTCAAAACGGTTATCCACGTGTTCCAGGCAGTCTTCAACAGTTACGCGGGCCATGGTCTTCCTCAGTAGCAAATGCGATGGGCGTGCAGCCCAATATGGGCAGGCGGACTCGATAGTTTAAAAAATCACCAGCCAATAGGGAAGCGCTGTTTTGCCGGATACCCAATCAGGCCTGCATCCTTCACCCTGCGCACGCGGCCTTGCCGAGGCGCCGAACCACCGCGAAAGGGCCGTAACAGACACACTCATCTTGTATCTCACAACATCGCGCCGCGCAACCTCGGGGTCAGCTCTTCGAACAATGTCTGCACCGAGCGCAAAGCCCGGCAATCGGGCCGGGTCAGCAACCACAGTTGGGTGTCGCAACCGGCCAGCGGTCCGCTCAGCGCCTCGACGCCAGGCAGCGCGTGGACCATGTAGTCGGGCAGCGCCGCAACCCCCAGCCCCGTGCTCACCAGCTGTGCAATGGTCGACATGCTGCTGCACTGGTAGCGCGGGCTCAGCCCGGGGTACTGCTGGTTGCGCCAGACCACGGTGGGGTGGTCCTGCATGGAGTCGTCCGGGGCGATCCATGGCACGTTGTGGTGAGACTCGCTCAGGCGTTCGCGCCATTGCGCCTGGCCACAGATCACATAGGACGTCGAACCCAGGCAACGGCCGACCAGGTGCTCAGGCGGCGTATTGGTCAGGCGCAGGGCAATGTCGGCATCGCGCCTGCTGAGGTTGGCGAAGGTGTTGGACGTGCCCATCTCCAGCGACAGTGCGGGGTAATTGGGCATGAACTCGGCCAGGGCCGGCAGCAGCAAGCTGTGCATGACCGCCTCGGTGCACGTCAGGCGCACGGTACCGCTGACCACCTGCTCGCCGCTGGTCATGGCGATGCGTGCGGCATCCAGTGCCTGCTCGGCGCGTTCGGCCTGCTCGGCCAGGGCCTGGGCCGTGTCGGTCGGCAGGTATCCCTTGCGGCTCTTGACGAACAGTGCGGTGCCCAGTGCCGACTCGAGCCGGCGAATCGAACGGAACACGGTCGATACATCGACCTTGAGCAGTTCGGCGGCCTTGGCCAGTGAGCGCCCGCGCTCCAGTGCCAGGACCAGCGAGAGGTCGGCGTGGGTGATCTGATATTGCATTGGTGCACGCTCTACTTGCCGAAATGCCAATGTCTGTTGCGTTGAGGCCATTTTATAGTGGAACTGCCCCCGGGAATCAATGCGCTCGGTCGGGTAACCAATCCCCACGATGGGAAAGTTAAAAAAACAACAGCTGCAACCATCGTCGCCCGTGAGGCGCCAGCCGTATCTCCTATCGCCGCAGCCCTTCAAAGGATGTACACCATGACGTCGGTCACCCCGTGCGCCAGTTCTTCCAGCGAGATGAAAGACTTCCTCCAGGCCCATCCGGAAACCCAGTACGTCGATCTGCTGATCTCCGACATGAATGGCGTGGTACGTGGCAAGCGCATCGAGCGGGCCAGCCTGCACAAGGTGTACGAAAAGGGGATCAACCTGCCGGCATCGTTGTTCGCCCTCGATATCAATGGCTCGACCGTTGAAAGTACAGGGCTTGGGTTGGACATCGGCGATGCCGACCGGATCTGCTACCCGATCCCCGGGACGCTGTGCAACGAGCCCTGGCAAAAGCGCCCGACCGCCCAGTTGCTGATGACCATGCACGAGTTGGAGGGCGAGCCGTTCTTCGCTGACCCACGCGAAGTGTTGCGCCAGGTGGTGAGCAAGTTCGATGACCTGGGCCTGGACATCTGCGCCGCGTTCGAGCTGGAGTTCTACCTGATCGACCAGGACAACCTCAACGGTCGTCCGCAGCCACCGCGCTCACCCACTTCAGGCAAGCGTCCGCAGTCGACCCAGGTCTACCTCATCGACGACCTCGACGAATATGTCGACTGCCTGCAGGACATGCTGGAAGCCGCCAAGGAGCAGGGCCTGCCGGCCGATGCCATCGTCAAGGAAAGCGCGCCCGCGCAGTTCGAAGTCAACCTGCATCACGTTGCCGACCCGCTGAAGGCGTGCGACTACGCGATCCTGCTCAAGCGCCTGGTCAAGAACGTCGCCTACGACCATGAAATGGACACCACGTTCATGGCCAAGCCTTACCCGGGGCAGGCGGGCAACGGCCTGCACGTGCACATTTCGCTGCTCGACAAGAAGACCGGCAAGAACATCTTTGCCCATGAAGACCCGCTGCAGAGCGACGCGCTGCGCCATGCCATTGGTGGCGTGCTGGAGACCATGCCGGCGTCGATGGCGTTCCTGTGCCCGAACGTCAATTCCTACCGCCGGTTCGGCGCACAGTTCTACGTGCCGAACGCGCCGAGCTGGGGCCTGGACAACCGTACCGTGGCTGTCCGCGTACCGACTGACAGCAGCGAAAACGTACGCATCGAACACCGCGTGGCGGGCGCCGATGCCAACCCTTACCTGATGCTCGCCGCGGTCCTCGCCGGTATCCACTACGGCTTGACCAGCAAGGTCGAACCTGGTGCGCCGATCGAGGGCAATTCGTACGAGCAACTGGAGCAAAGCCTGCCGAACAACCTGCGCGATGCGCTGCGCGCGCTGGATGACAGCGAAGTCCTCAACCAATACATAAGCCCGGACTACATCGATATCTTCGTGGCCTGCAAGGAAAGTGAGCTGGCCGAGTTCGAAGTATCGATCTCCGACCTCGAGTACAACTGGTACCTGCACACGGTGTAAGCCCATGAGCGCATTTGCGGTCCCCTTGATCGGTGTCAGCGCCTGCCGTCAGCAGGTAGGAAAAAACTCGTCGCACGCGGTGGGTGACAAGTATGTCGAGGCGGCCGGCTTTGCCGGGCTCCCGCTGATCCTGCCGGCCCGCGACGGCGGCAGCGACACGCAGGCATTGCTGGCCCGGCTCGATGGCATTCTTTTTACCGGCTCGCCTTCAAATGTCGAGCCGCATCATTACAATGGCGCCCCCAGCGCGGAAGGTACCCGGCACGATCTTGCACGTGACCGGCTGACCTTGCCGCTGCTGCAGGCGGCCATCGCCGCCGGCGTGCCGGTGTTCTGTATCTGTCGTGGTTTCCAGGAATTGAACGTGGCCCTCGGCGGCAGCTTGCACCAGCGCGTGCACGAGCTGCCGGGTTACCTGGACCACCGTGAACCTGAGGACGCACCCCTGGAGGTGCAATACGGCCCTCGTCATCCTGTCGGCATTGTGCCTGGCGGGGTGTTCGAGCGCCTGGGCCTGGCTGCGCAGTTCGAGGTCAACTCGCTGCACAGCCAGGGTATCGACCGCTTGGCCCCGGGCCTGCGTGTCGAGGCGCGGGCCCCGGATGGCCTGATCGAAGCGGTGTCGATGCCTGATGCGCCTGGCTTTGTGCTCGGCGTGCAGTGGCACCCGGAGTGGCGTTTTGCCGAAAACCCGGTCTCCAGGCGCCTGTTCCAGGCGTTTCGCGAGGCCTGCATTGCCCATGCTGCACGGTAGGGTCGTTACCCGAAGGTCTTGGATGACTGATACCGATACGCAAGCTTTCAATGAGTGAAAGCGCCTTGTTCGCAGGGCCTGTGACAACAATTCCAATAGTTACGGCAAATACTCATGAGCAATTACACAGAAGCTGGCCGCCCACCCGATGTGGCCGATTCAGGCAGCACTCAGCGCAGCAAAGGCCTGGCAAAAGGGCGTCTTGGCCTGTTGGCCAGCGTGGTGCTGGGCATCTCCACAATCGCCCCGGTCTACACCCTGACTGGGGCCCTTGGCCCCACCGTGCGGGAGGTCGGCCAGCACCTTCCGGCCGTCTTCATCGTTGGCTTCCTGCCTATGCTGCTGGTTGCCCTTGGCTACCGTGAGCTGAACGCGGCGGAGCCGGACAGCGGTACTTCCTTTACCTGGTCGGCCCGTGCCTTCGGCCCGATGATCGGCTGGATCGGTGGCTGGGGGCTGGTCGTTGCCACCACCATTGTGTTGTCCAACCTGGCCGGCGTGGCCGTTGATTTCTTCTATCTATTCCTGGGGCAGATCACCGGTCACCAGGGGTTGGCTGCCTTGGCGGATAACCTGCTGATCAACATCACCACCTGTTGCGTGTTCATCGCCATGGCCGTGTGGATCTGTTGTCGCGGCATGGCCACCACCATGACCGTGCAATATGGGTTGGTGGCCTTGCAGCTGCTGGTGCTGATCGGCTTTGCCTTCGCCGCGTTCGGTGAGACCACCGCGCCTGCGCCGCTGGAGTTCGACCTGGCCTGGTTCAACCCCTTCGGTGTGGAGTCGTTCTCGGCCTTTGCCGCCGGCCTGTCCTTGTCGATCTTCATCTTCTGGGGGTGGGACGTGTGCCTGACCGTCAGTGAAGAATCGATCGGCAGCGATGAGGTACCGGGCAAAGCGGCGACCTGGACCGTGCTGCTGATTCTGGGTCTGTATCTGCTCACCGCCATCGCTACCCTGCAATTCGCCGGGATCAGCGAGCATGGGCTGGGCTTGAACAACCCGCGTATCCAGGAGAACGTCTTTGCCCACCTGGCCGGGCCAGTCATGGGGCCGCTGGCGATCCTGATGTCCATCGCCGTGCTGGCGAGCACCGCCGCTTCGCTGCAATCGACCTTCGTCTCGCCAGCGCGCACGCTGCTCGCCATGGGTTACTACGGTGCGGTGCCTGAGCGCTTTGCCAAGGTTTGCCCGCGTTCGCAGACGCCACGTTACGCAACCATCTGTGCCGGCGTCGCCGCAGGCCTGTTCTACGTGACCATGCGTACCCTGAGCGAAAACGTGCTGGCGGACACCATCACCGCCCTGGGCATGATGATCTGCTTCTACTATTCGCTGACCGCGTTCGCCTGCGTGTGGTATTTCCGCCACAGCCTGTTCGACAGCCTGCGCCACTTCTGCATGCGCGGCCTGTGCCCGTTGTTGGGTGGGGTGATCCTTTCGGTGATCTTCGTGCGCACCGCCATCGACAGCGCGTCGCCGGACTTTGGCAGTGGCTCGCATGTGGCTGGCGTTGGGCTGGTGTTCGTGATTGCGGCGATCATCTCGGCACTGGGGATAGTGCTGATGATGCTGTCGCGGATGCGTGCGCCGGCTTACTTCCTGGGCGCTACCCTGCGACAGCAGGCGACCCTGCAGCTGCAGGACTGATGCTTTGGGGCGCGCTGTGCGCCCCGTTCGCGACATACCTCAGCGCGAAAGGGCCGCAAGGCGGCCCAGCTCTCTTCAGCCGATCAACTGCTTGAGCAATGCCCCGTGCCGCTCCTGCTGCTTGTTCAGCAGCAGACGGTTGGAGCGGAACACCGCCTTCAATTCCTCCAGCGCGGCATCGAAGTCATCGTTGATGATGACGTACTCGTACTCGTCGTAGTGCTGCATCTCGCTGACGGCCTCTTTCATGCGGCCGGCAATGATCTCATCGCTGTCCTGTCCGCGCCCGTCCAGGCGCTGGCGCAGCGCCTCAAGGTTCGGCGGCAGGATGAAGATCGAGCGGGCTTCAGGCATCAGCTCACGCACCTGGCGGGCACCTTGCCAGTCGATTTCCAGAATCAGGTCATCGCCCCGGTCCAGCACTTGCTGCAGCGTGCTACGCGAGGTGCCGTAGAAGTTGCCGAACACTTCGGCGTGTTCAAGGAAATCGTTCTTGTCGATCAGCGCCTTGAATTCGTCATGACTGACGAAGTGGTAGTTGACGCCATGCTCCTCGCCCGGGCGCTTGCCGCGTGTGGTGTGCGAGACGGAAACGCTGATGCGTTCGTCTTCCTTGATCAGGGCGTTGACCAGGCTGGTCTTGCCGGCACCTGACGGGGCCGAGACGATATAGAGGGTGCCGCTGCTGTGGTTCATGGTAGGGGTGGCCTTACTCGATGTTCTGTACTTGTTCACGCATTTGTTCGATCAGTACCTTCAAGTTGACCGCCGCTTGCGTGCTACGCGGGTCGAAGGCCTTGGAGCCCAGGGTATTGGCCTCGCGGTTGAGCTCCTGCATGAGGAAGTCCAGGCGCCGGCCAGCGGCCCCTCCGGACTTGAGCACCCGACGCACTTCATTGACATGGGTGCTGAGGCGGTCCAGCTCCTCTGCGACGTCGCTCTTTTGTGCCAGCAGCACCATCTCCTGCTCGAGCCTTTGCGGGTCGAGCTCGGCCTTGAGGTCGCCGAAGCGGTCGATGATCTTCTGCCGTTGTGCGGCCAGCATCTGCGGTACCAGGGCACGCAGTGTGGTGACCTCGCTAGCCATGCTGTCGAGCCGCTCGTTGATCAGGCGGGCCAGCTCTTGGCCTTCGCGCAGGCGCCCGGCTTTCAATTCGGCCAGGGCCTCGTCGAACAGTGCCACCGCTTCGGCATTGAGCGCCTGCGGGTCGCTGGCGTCGGCCACCAGCACGCCCGGCCAGGACAATACCTCCAGCGGGTTGAGCGGTGCCGGCTGCTTGATCAGGCCGGCCACTTCTTCGGCGGCGGCAACCAGTTGCGCGGCACGCTCGTGGTCGACCTTCAGGGGTTTGCCGTTGCTGTCTTCGTGCAGGCGCAAGGTGCATTCAACCTTGCCGCGCGACAGGCCTTGGCGCAGCCCCTCACGCACCGCCCCTTCCAGGTCGCGCAGGGCGTCGGGCAGGCGCAGATGAGGTTCAAGATAGCGGTGGTTGACCGAGCGCAGTTCCCAGACCAGGGTGCCTTGGCTGCCTGCGCGCTCGACACGAGCAAAAGCGGTCATGCTGTGCACCATGGTGAGTACCTCGCGTAGATGATGTGAACGGGAAAGCCTTTCGGCTGCAAGGCGCAGGATTGTAGCGCAGTGTGCCCTTGGCGCCCAATCCGCCCATGTTACAGAGCCCTCGTCTGCCGGTGGGAAAAGGCGACAGGCTGTGCGCGGCGCGACGATAAGCATGTCCTCACCGGGCTACGGGCTTTATAATGCCCGGCAGATTCAAAGTCCCAGTACAGGTATCCCAGATGAAACGTCCAAGTGGTCGCGCCGCCGATCAGCTCCGCTCGATCCGCATCACCCGCAACTACACCAAGCACGCCGAAGGGTCGGTACTGGTCGAGTTCGGTGACACCAAGGTCATCTGCACGGTCAGCGTTGAAAACGGTGTGCCGCGCTTCCTCAAAGGCCAGGGCCAAGGCTGGCTGACCGCCGAGTACGGCATGCTGCCGCGCTCCACCGGTGAGCGTAACCAGCGCGAAGCCAGCCGTGGCAAGCAGGGTGGTCGCACCCTGGAAATCCAGCGCCTGATCGGCCGCTCGCTGCGCGCCGCGCTGGACATGAGCAAGCTGGGTGACATCACCTTGTACGTCGACTGCGATGTGATCCAGGCCGATGGCGGCACCCGCACGGCCTCGATCACCGGCGCCATGGTCGCCTTGGTCGATGCCCTGGCAGTGATCAAGAAGCGTGGTGGCCTGAAGGCCGGCAACCCGCTCAAGCACATGATCGCCGCCGTATCGGTGGGCATGTATCAGGGTGAAGCGGTACTCGACCTGGACTATCTGGAAGACTCCGCTGCCGAGACCGACCTGAACGTGGTCATGACCAGTGCCGGTGGTTTCATCGAAGTGCAGGGTACTGCAGAGGGTGCGCCGTTCCAGCCCGAAGACTTCAACGCCATGCTGGCGCTGGCGCAAAAGGGCATGAACGAGATCTTCGAACTGCAGCAGGTCGCTCTGGCCGACTGATTGAGCCTGCAGGTACAAAAAAGCCGACATCGATGTCGGCTTTTTTTTGCCTGAGCAGTACTCAGATGGTCAACGTCCAGTCATAGTCGACGATCAGCGGCGCGTGCTGCGAGAAGCGCGGCTGTCGCGGCAGGCGCGCATTGCGCACGAAGCGCCGCAGGCCTGGGGTGAGGATCTGGTAGTCGAACCGGTAGCCCAGGTTGAGCATCTCGGCCTGCTCGTTGTCTGGCCACCAGCTGTACTGGTCACCCTCACGGCTGACTTCGCGCAGGGCATCCACATAGCCCATGTCGCCCGTGATCGCATCCATCCAGGCACGTTCAGGCGGCAGGAAGCCGGGCGACTGCTGGCTGTCACGCCAGTTCTTGATGTCGAGCTTCTGCTGCGCCACGTAGAACGAGCCGCAATAGATGTACTCACGACGCTTGCGCCGCTGCTTGTCCAGGTACTTGGCGAAGTCGTCCATCAACTTGAACTTCTGGTTCAAGTCGTCGTCGCCGTTCATGCCCGAAGGCAATAGCAGGCTGGCAATACTGACTTTGTCGAAATCTGCTTGCAGATAACGCCCGTAGCGATCGGCTGTCTCGAAGCCCAGGCCGGTGATGACTGCCTTGGGCTGCATGCGCGAGTAAAGTGCCACGCCACCTTGGGCGGGTACCTCCGCGTCGCAGGCATAAAGGAAATAGCCATCGAGCTGGAAAGCTGGGTCGTCGAGTTCAAAGGCCGAGGCGCGGGTATCCTGAAGGCAGATGACGTCGGCATTCTGGGCTTGCAGCCAACTGAGCAATCCACGCTCGGCTGCAGCCTGAATGCCATTTACGTTCACACTGATGATCCGCATAAATGGCCCCAAAAATCTCGTGCGTGTATGATACCCGAGCTCAACCCATTTAGCTAAATCCGTGGTGTCCGGGACTTTCCATGCAGCCGTATCAGCGCGACTTCATCCGTTTTGCCATCGATCGCGGCGTTCTGCGCTTCGGTGAATTCACCCTGAAATCGGGGCGTACCAGCCCGTATTTCTTCAATGCCGGCCTGTTCAACACAGGTTCTGCCCTGGCTCAGTTGGGGCGTTGCTATGCGGCGGCCATCGTCGACAGCAAGATCCCGTTCGACGTACTGTTCGGCCCGGCCTACAAGGGTATCCCGCTGGCTGCGGCCACCGCCGTGGCCCTGGCCGAGCAACATCAACTGGACGTACCGTGGTGCTTCAACCGCAAGGAAGCCAAGGATCACGGCGAAGGCGGCAGCCTGGTCGGCGCGCCATTGGCCGGTGATGTACTGATCATCGACGACGTGATCACCGCCGGTACCGCCATCCGCGAGGTCATGCAGATCATCAATGCCCAGCAGGCCAAGGCCGCTGGCGTGCTGATCGCGCTCAACCGCGAAGAGCGCGGCAATGGCGAATTGTCGGCGATCCAGGAAGTGGAGCGTGACTTCGGTATCCCGGTAGTCAGCATCGTTTCGCTGACCCAGGTGCTGGAGTTTCTGGCCGATGATCCGCAGCTCAAGCAGCATCTGCCGGCGGTCGAGGCCTATCGGGCGCAGTACGGGATCTGACTGCGGCTCGGAAATGAAAAAGGCGACCTTCGCGGGTCGCCTTTTTTTATGCGTTGCCTATACGGGCGCTATCGCCGGCAAGCCGGCTCCCACATGGATTGCGCCGGCTTTTGGACGTTGGGCAAGCCAGTTGCCCCACAGGTAAGCGCAGGCCTGAAGAGCTACGCGGTCGTGATGGGAGCCGGCTTGCCGGCGATGGGCTGCGCAGCAGCCCCCATAGCGGAGCCGCAATAGCCCGAGCGCGATCGATCGGGCCAGCGAGCAGCTGGAGCCACTTTCGGCGATCAGTGACGCTTGCGGTTGCTGATCAGGGTGCCCACGCCACTGTCTGTGAAGATCTCCAACAGCACCGCATTCGGTACGCGGCCGTCGATGATGTGCGAGGTCGTCACGCCGCCCTGAACCGCATCCAGCGCGCACTTGATCTTTGGCAGCATGCCGCCGTAGATGGTGCCGTCGGCGATCAGTTCGTTCACCTGCTCGGTGGTCAGGCCGGTCAGGACCTGGCCTTGCTTGTCCATCAGGCCGGCGATGTTGGTCAGCAGCATCAGCTTCTCGGCCTTAAGTGCTTCGGCCACCTTGCCTGCCACCAGGTCGGCGTTGATGTTGTACGACTCACCGTTGGCGCCCACGCCGATAGGCGCGATCACCGGGATGAAGTCGCCTTTGACCAGCATGTTCAGCAGGTCGGTGTTGACGCTGACCACTTCGCCGACGTGGCCGATGTCGATGATTTCCGGCTGGGTCATCTCCGGCGTCTGGCGGCTCACGGTGAGCTTCTTGGCGCGGATCAGCTCCGCGTCCTTGCCGGTCAGGCCGATGGCGCTGCCACCGTGACGGTTGATCAGGTTGACGATGTCCTTGTTGACCTGGCCCCCCAGCACCATTTCAACCACATCCATGGTTGCCGCGTCGGTGACACGCATGCCGTCGATGAAGTGGCTTTCGATCGACAGGCGCTTGAGCAGGTCGCCGATCTGAGGGCCGCCACCGTGCACGACCACCGGGTTGATGCCCACGGCCTTCATCAGCACGATGTCACGGGCGAACCCGGTCTTGAGCTCTTCGCTCTCCATCGCGTTGCCGCCGTACTTGATCACCAGGGTCTTGCCGACAAAACGGCGGATGTAAGGCAGCGCTTCGGACAAAACCTCGGCTACATGGGAAGCGGCATCGCGATCGAGGGTCATGCAGGGCTCCTGTAAGGAACAGATAGTCGGTCAGAACGGCAGTTGCAGCTCAGGGGCAACCCGCAGCAACTGGGCGCGGAAAACATCCTTGATACGTTGCAACTCGGCGTCGGTTTCGGCCTCGAAGCGCAGCACCAGCACCGGTGTGGTGTTGGAGGCGCGAACCAGGCCCCAGCCTTGGGCATAGTCGACCCGCACACCGTCGATGGTGGTCAGGCTGGCTTGGCCCCAGTCGGCGTCGCGTTGCAGTGCATCAATGATGCTGAATTTACCCTCGTCGGTCACATCAATATTGATTTCCGGCGTCGAAATATCGTTCGGGAATGCGGCAAACAGGCTTTCGGCGTCCTGCTCGGCCTTGCTGAGGATCTCCAGCAGGCGTGCAGCGCTGTAGATGCCGTCGTCGAAACCGTACCAGCGCTCCTTGATGAAAATGTGCCCGCTCATCTCGCCGGCCAGCAACGAACCACTCTGCTTCATCTTCTTCTTGATCAAAGAGTGACCAGTCTTCCACATCAAGGCGCGGCCGCCGTGTTGCTCGATCAGCGGTGTCAGGCGGCGGGTGCACTTGACGTCGAAGATGATCTCGGCCCCCGGGTTGCGCGCCAGCACGTCCTGAGCGAACAGCATCAGCAGGCGGTCGGGGTAAACGATGCTGCCGGTGTTGGTCACTACACCGACGCGGTCACCGTCGCCGTCGAAGGCCAGGCCGATATCGGCACCGGTTTGCTTGACCTTGGCGATCAAGTCTTCAAGGTTTTCAGGCTTGCCCGGGTCCGGGTGGTGGTTGGGGAAGTTGCCATCCACCTCGCAGAACAGTGGGATGACTTCGCAGCCCAACGCTTCGATCAGCTGCGGCGCGATAACGCCGGCAGCGCCGTTGCCGCAGTCCACCACCACCTTGAGCTTTTTCGCCAGCTTCACGTCAGCGACGATCTGCTGGAAGTAGCGCTCGAGGATCTCGACCTTCTCCACGCTGCCTTCGCCACGGGTCAGGTCATTGGTTTTCAGGCGGGTCAGCAGGGCCTGGATCTGTTCGTTGGCCAAGGTATCGCCGGCGATGACGATCTTGAAGCCGTTGTAATCCGAAGGGTTGTGGCTGCCGGTCAGCATCACGCCGGACTTGCCGGCCAGGACGTTGGCAGCAAAATACAGTGCCGGGGTCGGCACCAGGCCAACATCGCTGACCTGGCAACCGGCATCGGCCAGGCCTTTGATCAGCTGTTCGACCAGCAGCGGGCCGGACAGGCGGCCATCGCGGCCAACGGAAATCTGTGGCTCGCCTTGAGCGAGCGTCTGCGCGCCAATGGCGCGGCCGATCCAGTAAGCGGTGTCGGCGTGCAGGGTCTTGCCGACCACGCCACGGATGTCATAGGCGCGGAAAATACTGTCGGGCAGTGCAGGGACCAGTTGGGCCATGTCGTTCATCTCTGGAAGCTCCATTAGTCAAAGGCTGTCTGGGCAGGCGCAAACTGAACGCTTGGACGGTGGTTTCATCAGAGAGTTCGCCATCCATGGCCTGAACGGTCGCCGGTCGGCTCAGTGGCTGCCGGAATGGCCGAAACCGCCGGTGCCGCGCTGGCTTTCGTCGAAGGCCTCGACGACTTCAAAGTGCGCTTGTACCACCGGTACCAGCACCAGCTGGGCGATGCGCTCGCCAACGGCGATGGTGAAAGGCGTGTTGCCACGGTTCCAGCACGACACCATCAGCTCACCCTGGTAGTCCGAGTCGATCAGGCCGACCAGGTTACCCAGCACGATGCCATGCTTATGGCCCAGGCCCGAGCGGGGCAGGATCATCGCGGCCAGGCCCGGGTCGCCGATATAGATCGACAGGCCGGTAGGAATCAGCAGGGTCTGGCCCGGCTCCAGGACGGTGTCTTCCTTGAGCAGGGCGCGCAGGTCCAGGCCGGCGGAGCCAGGGGTGGCATATTGCGGCAGCGGAAATTCACTGCCCAGGCGTGGGTCGAGGATCTTGGCTTGAAGAGCGTGCATGTAACTTATTGAACCTGGTTGAGCCGTTCGGCGATGAAGGCGACCAGTTGCCGGGCAATCTTGCCTTTGCTGGTCTGCGCGAAGAGGGTTTGATGCTGCTGGCGGTCGATCACGGTCAGGGCATTTTCCTCGCTGTTGAAGCCGATGCTGGGGTTGGCCACATCATTGGCGACGATCAGGTCGAGGTTCTTGTCCTTGAGCTTGCGCGTGGCGTAATCGAGCAGATGTTCGGTCTCGGCAGCGAAGCCGACGCTGAACGGGCGGTCGTTGCGGCCAGCGATGGTGGCAAGGATATCGGGATTGCGCACCATCTGCAGCAGCATGCCGTCGCCTGTCGTGGGATCTTTCTTGAGCTTTTGTGTGGCAACGACCTCCGGGCGGTAGTCCGCGACCGCTGCCGAGGCGATGAACAGGTCGCACGGCATGGCCGCCTCGCAGGCTGCAAGCATGTCCCGCGCGCTGACCACGTCGATCCGGTTGACCCGGTCCGGGGTCTGCAGATGCACAGGGCCGGTGACGAGGGTCACCCGAGCACCGGCTTCTGCGGCCGCCTCGGCCAGCGCGAAACCCATCTTCCCGGAGCTATGATTGGTGATGTAACGCACCGGGTCGATGTTTTCCTGGGTGGGCCCGGCGGTGATCAGCACGTGTTTGCCGGTGAGCGCCTGGCGCTTGAAGCTCTCGGCGGCGCACCAGGCCAGGTCGGTGGCTTCAAGCATGCGACCCAGGCCTACGTCGCCGCAGGCCTGGCTGCCGGAGGCCGGGCCGAACACCTGGATGCCACGGGTCTTGAGCAGCTCTAGGTTGGCCTGGGTCGCCGGGTCGCGCCACATGGCCTGGTTCATGGCCGGCGCCACGGCCACGGTGGCGTCGGTGGCCAGTACCAGGGTGGTCAGCAAGTCGTCGGCCATGCCTTGTGCCATGCGCGCCATGAGGTCGGCGGTGGCGGGGGCGATCAGTACGAGGTCGGCCCATTTGGCCAGCTCGATATGGCCCATGGCCGCTTCGGCGGCAGGGTCGAGCAGATCCATGTGTACCGGGTGGCCGGACAGCGCCTGCAGGGTCAGCGGGGTGATGAATTCAGCACCACCACGGGTCATGACGACGCGCACTTGCGCGCCGTGCTCCAGGAGTCGGCGAATCAGCTCGGCGCTCTTGTAGGCGGCAATGCCGCCCCCCACGCCGAGAACGATGCGCTTGCGATACAGCCGCTGCATAGGCTTGCCTTTTTCCAGAGAGAGCGGGCAGCGACGAACAGGATTGCCTGCGGCAGAACGTCGCATGTACGAGGCGAAATAGATTAACACAGGGCCTAAACGTGTCGCAGCAGGGCGCAGAGGAGATGCAATGAAGATAAGGGAGTGGCCAGCCGAGGAGCGGCCCAGGGAAAAGCTGATGCAGCGAGGGGTGGGCAGCCTTTCAGATGCCGAATTGCTGGCTGTGTTTCTCGGCTCTGGCGTGAGAGGCCGCAACGTGGTGGAGCTGGCGCGAGGGTTGCTCGCCAGGTTCGGCGGCTTGCGCCAGTTGCTCGAGGCTGACAGGGAAGCATTCGTGGGGGAGCTCGGGCTTGGGCCGGTGCGGTATGGCCAGTTGCAGGCACTGCTGGAGATCGGCCGGCGCAACCTTGCCACAGCGATCGAGCGCGACTGCGCCCTGGAGAGCCCTTCGGCGGTGCGCAGGTACCTGAAAGCCATGCTGCGTCATGAGCCCAGCGAAGTATTTGGCTGCCTGTTCCTGGATAGCAAACACCGGCCGTTGGCGTTCGAAATCCTGTTCAGAGGGACGATCGACCGGGCCAGCATCTATCCGCGGGAGGTGGTGCGCCGTTCGTTGATGCATAACGCTGCGGCATTGATTCTCTGCCACAACCATCCTTCGGGGAACAGCGAGCCGAGCCAGGACGATGTGCACATGACGCTTGCATTGAAGCAGGGGTTGGCGCTGATCGACGTGCGGGTGCTCGATCACATCATCGTGGGTGATGGGGAGCCACTGTCGATGGTGGAGCAGGGGTGGATTATCGCTTAGTTGCTGCCTGTCTGCAGGCTCGACCAGCCGCCGGCAAGCCAGCGGTGGGTCGAGCCTGCAAAGCCAAGGGTCAGCGTTTCACCGAAACCTTGCTCAGGTCCAACCGCCCGAACGGGCTTACCTGATACCCCTCGACCCCGTCGCGCAACAGCGCTGCCGCCGTCGGGTGCGCCAGCGGCACCCAGAGCGCCTGTTGCTGAATCAGCGTCTGCGCCTGCTGGTACAACCGGCTGCGCACGCTCTGGTCGTTGGTGGTGCGCCCTGCACTGATCAACTGGTCCAGCCGGCTGTCACAGAACCGTGCGAAGTTGGTCCCCGACTTGACCGCCGCACAGGAAAACTGCGGGCTGAGGAAGTTGTCCGGGTCGCCATTGTCACCGGCCCAGCCCATGAACAGCAGGTCATGCTCGCCGGCCTTGGCCCGACGGATCAGCTCACCCCATTCGATCACGCGGATTTCAGCCTTGATGCCGATCTTGGCCAGGTCTGCCTGGAGCATCTGCGCGCCCAGGCTTGGGTTGGGGTTGAGCAGGCTGCCCGACGGGCGGGTCCAGATCGTGGTGCTGAACCCCTCTGCGTAACCGGCTTTGCTCAGCAGCGCCTTGGCTCGCTTGAGATCTAGCGGGTAGCCGGGCAGGTCCTTGGCATAGCTCCAGGTGTTCGGCGGGTAGGGGCCGTTGGCGGCGGTGGCGGTGCCTTCGAAAACGGCTTTGAGGTAGGCCTGCTTGTCGAAGGCCAGGTTGATTGCCTGGCGCACTTCAGGTTTGTCCAGCGGCGGGTGCTCGCTGTTGATGGCCACGAAGGCTGTCATGAAGGCCGGCGTCGTGGCGACCTTCAGGTTACCGTCCTTGCTGGCTTCGGCAACGTCCAGGGGCTTGGGCGACAGCGCGACCTGGCATTCCCCACGCTTGAGTTTCTGCAGGCGTACGTTGGCGTCGGTGGTGATGGCGAAGATCAGTGGATCGACCGCAGGCTTGCCATCGAAGTAGTCAGGGTTGGCGCGGTAGCGCACCACGGCGTCCTTCTGGTAACGCTGGAAGACGAACGGGCCGGTGCCGATCGGCTGGCTATTGAGCTTTTCCGGGGTGCCTGCCTTGAGCAGTTTGTCGGCGTACTCGGCGGAGTAGATCGAAGCGAAGCCCATGCTCAAGGTGGCCAGGAACGTGGCGTCGGCGTGGGTCAGGGTGAAGCGTACGCTGTTCGGCTCCGGGGCCTCGATCGATTTGATCAGGCTGCCCAGTTGCAGTGATTGGGCGTGCGGGTAGCCACCCGGTGCGGTCTTGTGCCAAGCGTGAGCGGGGTAGAGCATGCGCTGGAAGCTGAACAGCACATCGTCGGCATCAAGCGCGCGGGTTGGCTTGAAATAAGGCGTGGAATGGAATTTGACCCCGTCACGCAGCTTGAAGTCGTACACCAGGCCGTCAGTCGACACTGTCCAGCTCTGCGCCAGGCTTGGGACGACCTTGCCTTGGCTTGCGTCGAACTCGACCAGGCGGTTCATCAGAACGTCGGCCGAGGCGTTGGTGGTGGTCAGCGAGTTGTACTGGACCACGTCGAAGCCCTCGGGGCTGGCTTCGCTGCAGATACTCAGTGGCGCGGCCTGGGCGATGCCGGCAGCAAGCAGGGTGGTGAGCATTAAGGAAAGGGCGGCGGCACGCATCGTGGCTCCTTGGCTGTCAGTGGCCCATCTGCCAGAGCAGTCTGGAAACGTCCTACCCTAGTGTGCGCATCAGCAAATGACCACCCTCTTTTTATGCGGGTTGGCGACGAGTGGTCGACAGTTCGCCGGGCTAGCCGCTATGCTGCTCGCGCACGATTTGTCTCCGGCAGATGCTCATCAGCAGTTGTTGCAATGCAGTCTTTCTGGTATAAAGCAGCGCTCTTTTCTAGGGGCTCGGCCTGTCGCATCAGCGGATCCGGTCGGTAAGACCTCCAGAATCACGGCGCCTGGCGCCAAAGACTGAGAGATTAAGCGGCCAACCCATGCCGGGTTGGGCATGTGGTTTTAGAGGGCTGAGTCATGTCGAGAGTCTGTCAAGTTACTGGTAAGGGTCCAGTAACCGGGAACAACATTTCCCACGCAAACAACAAAACCCGTCGTCGTTTCCTGCCGAACCTGCAGCACCACCGTTTCTGGGTTGAATCCGAGAACCGTTTCGTGCGTCTGCGCGTATCTGCCAAAGGCATGCGCGTCATTGACAAGCGTGGTATCGACGTAGTGCTGGCCGAGCTGCGTGCTCGCGGCGAAAAGTTCTAAGGAGAACGTCATGCGTGAATTGATCCGTCTGGTTTCGAGTGCTGGCACTGGCCACTTCTACACCACCGACAAGAACAAGCGCACCACCCCGGACAAAATCGAGATCAAGAAATACGATCCCGTTGTTCGCAAGCACGTGGTGTACAAGGAAGCCAAGATCAAGTAATTGATCGGCGACCTGAAAAAAACCCGCATCCGAAAGGACGCGGGTTTTTTTTTACGTGGATGCCAACAGCAGTGGATATCAGCTGATGCGCAGGCCGTCGATGGTGCCGTTGGCATCGACGCTGATCATCACCCGGTCGGAGCGTATGTCCAAGGTGGTGACGTCGCGTGGGCCGGCGGCGCTCAGCAGGCCAGTAAGTTCGAGAATGTAGGGTTTGACGCTTTCTACATACTGCGAGCCAATCACGTGACGAGCACGGTCGAGGATATCGGTAGTCATGGTGTTCTCCTTGAGTTGTCCCGAATTGGACGCATCAAGGATCCCGCCTTTGGCTTGCCGGGCTGTGGTACTTAATCACCACGCTGGCGTCGCAATCATTTCTGCTCGAACATCACATAAATCTTGCGGCACGGCTCCAGCACTTCCCAGGTGCCCTGGAAGCCAGCCGGGATGACGAACCGATCACCGGCACGCAGGGTCTTGGCCCCGCCATCCGGGTCGCGCAATACTGAAACGCCCTGCACGATCTCGCAGTATTCGTGCTCGGTGTAGTTCACCGTCCACTGCCCCACTTCACCTTCCCAGACACCTGCGGCGAACTGCCCGCACGGGCTGGAATAGTGGTTGTAGACAGCCTGGTCTGGCTCGCCCTTGAGGATTTTTTCTGCCGCGGGACGGTAGCGTTCAGCCTCGGTGAGGACCTGGGCGAAGTCGATGATGTTGGCGATGTTCATGGTGCGGCTCCTATTTTTGTTTAATAAAATGCACATCAGTAGGCTTTTGAGCCTCATGTGTCAAATATATTGATAGTTTGCACTGGCTGGTTTAGGGTATCGCTTGCCAGTGTGCGCTTGTCGCCCGGCCAGAATTCTGACAACGCCTGTGAGTCCTCAGTGCGGCGTTGCACCTAAACAAGAGGAGGAGTTTCGTATGACCACCCTGACTCGTGCAGACTGGGAGCAACGTGCCCAGCAATTGAAGATCGAAGGGCGTGCCTTCATCAACGGCGAATACACCGACGCCGCATCCGGTGAAACCTTCGACTGCCTGAGCCCGGTCGACGGACGCTTCCTGGCCAAGGTTGCCAGCTGCGACCTGGCCGATGCCAACCACGCGGTGGAAAACGCACGCGCAACCTTCGATTCCGGCGTGTGGTCGCAGCTGGCTCCGGCCAAGCGCAAAGCCAAGCTGATTCGCTTCGCCGACCTGCTGCGCAAGCACGTCGAAGAGCTGGCGCTGCTGGAAACCCTGGACATGGGCAAGCCGATCGGCGACTCCTCCAGCATCGACGTGCCAGGCGCGGCCAATGCCATCCACTGGACCGCCGAAGCCATCGACAAGGTCTACGACGAAGTTGCCCCCACCCCGCATGACCAGCTAGGCCTGGTCACCCGCGAGCCAGTGGGTGTGGTCGGTGCCATCGTACCGTGGAACTTCCCGCTGCTGATGGCCTGCTGGAAGATCGCTCCAGCCCTGGCCACCGGTAACTCGCTGGTACTCAAGCCATCCGAGAAGTCGCCGCTGACCGCTATCCGCATCGCCCAGCTGGCCATCGAAGCCGGCATCCCCGCCGGTGTGCTGAACGTACTCCCAGGCTACGGCCACACCGTCGGCAAGGCCCTGGCCCTGCACATGGACGTCGATACCCTGGTGTTCACCGGCTCGACCAAGATCGCCAAGCAGCTGATGGTGTACGCCGGCGAGTCGAACATGAAGCGCGTCTGGCTGGAGGCCGGCGGCAAGAGCCCGAACATCGTCTTCGCCGACGCCCCGGACCTGCAGGCCGCTGCCGAAGCTGCCGCCAGTGCCATCGCCTTCAACCAGGGCGAAGTCTGCACTGCCGGTTCCCGCCTGCTGGTCGAGCGTTCGATCAAGGACCAGTTCCTGCCCATGGTGGTTGAAGCGCTCAAGGGCTGGAAACCAGGCAACCCGCTGGACCCGCAGACCACCGTCGGTGCGCTGGTCGACACCCAGCAGATGAATACCGTGCTGTCGTACATCGACGCCGGCCACAAGGACGGCGCCAAGTTGCTGGCCGGTGGCAAGCGCACCCTGGAAGAAACGGGCGGCACTTATGTCGAGCCGACCATCTTCGACGGCGTGACCAACGCCATGAAGATCGCCCAGGAAGAAATCTTCGGCCCGGTGCTGTCGGTCATCGCCTTCGATACCGCCGAAGAAGCCATCGCCATTGCCAACGACACGCCCTATGGTCTGGCCGCTGGTATCTGGACCTCGGATATTTCCAAGGCCCACAAGACTGCCCGTGCCGTGCGCGCGGGCAGTGTCTGGGTCAACCAGTACGATGGCGGCGACATGACCGCGCCGTTCGGCGGCTTCAAGCAGTCGGGCAACGGCCGTGACAAGTCGCTGCATGCGCTGGAGAAGTACACCGAGCTGAAGGCGACCTGGATCAAGCTGTAAATCCATAGGGGCTGCGCTACAGCCCCAACAACAGCCGGGCCGGTTCACGCCGTCCCGGCTGTGTCGTTTCTGCTATTCAAGCATTCTGCCTGGGAGGCTGCTATGCGCTGGGGAACCTACTTTGCTGTGCTGGCATCGGTGCTGAGCGTCGGGCTCGCGCTCGGCGTGAGCATGCCGCTGGTGTCCCTGCGGCTGGAGGCCTGGGGCTACGGCAGCTTCGCCATCGGCGTGATGGCGGCTATGCCGGCGCTGGGTGTGCTGCTCGGGGCGAGCCTGGCCAGCCGCCTGGCCGGGTGGGTCGGCGTGCCTGCGGCCATGCGCTTGTGCCTGTGGGGCGGGGCATTATCGATCGGCCTGCTGGCGGTGTTGCCGAGCTACCCGCTGTGGTTGGCGCTACGCTTGCTGATCGGTATGTCGCTGACCGTGGTGTTCATCCTTGGCGAGAGCTGGATCAACCAGTTGGTGGTGGAGCAGTGGCGCGGGCGCCTGGTGGCGCTGTATGGCAGCAGCTACGCCTTGAGCCAGCTGGCCGGGCCACTGGTACTGGGCTTTCTCGGCTCCGACGATGACTTTGGCTTCTGGGCTGCGACGGGCCTGTTACTGCTATCGCCCTTGCTGCTGTTGGGCCGTGGCGGCGCACCGAGTACCGAGGCCTGCAGCGTTACCTTCCGCGACCTGTTCGCCTTCTGTCGCCGACTGCCGGTGATCGCCTGGGCCATCGCGCTGTTCGCTTCCTTCGAGGCGATGATCCTCACCCTGTTGCCGGTGTATTGCCTGCAGCAGGGTTTCACCACCGAGCTGGCGCTGTTCATGGTCAGTACTGTGGTGGTGGGTGACGCGGTGCTGCAATTGCCGATTGGCGCCTTGGCCGACCACATGTCGCGGCGCGCGCTGTTCACCGCTTGTGCGGTGACCTTGCTGTGTTCCAGCCTGGCGATTCCGTTGCTTTTGCACACGCCGGCGATCTGGCCGTTGTGGGTGCTGTTCGGTGCCAGTGCCGGTGGCCTGTTCACCTTGTCGCTGATACTGATCGGCGAGCGGTACCGGGATGATGCCCTCGTGCGGGCCAATGCCCATGTGGCGCAGCTGTGGGGTATCGGCTGCCTGCTGGGGCCGTTGCTGGCAGGTGCAGGTAGCCAGTGGCTCAGTGGCCATGCCTTGCCGCTGCTGATGGCAATTGGGGCGGCCGGGTTGGTGGTGTTGACCCGGCGGCGCGGTGCCTTCGAGCCCGCCGCCGCCTGAGGCCCTGGGCTAGAGCATTTTCTCCAGCCCGACGGCCTTGCTGATCCACGCATTGAACCGCCGCCAGAGCCCACCGGGCTCTGCCGTCAGGGTGTGCAGTTGGCCGTTGTCCTCGGTCACCCAGGCCAGCTTGTCATGCTCGAGCCTGACCTGATAACTGAGCGCTGGCGCCATACCCTGAACGGCCAGCTCGCGGGTGTATTCGGCCAGCTCCGGGCTGTCCACCAGCACCCCGACCTCGGTATTCCACAGCACCGAACGCGGGTCGAAATTGAACGAGCCGATGAAGGTCTTGCGCCGGTCGAACACGATCGCCTTGCTGTGCAGGCTGGAATCCGAACCGCCTTGGTAACTCAGGCGTCCGGCACTGGGGTCGCCCGGCTGGCGGCGTAACTCGAACAGCTGCACGCCGTGTTCGAGCAGCGCCCGGCGGTAGGGTGCATACCCGCCATGCACCGCCGGTACATCGGTGGCCTCCAGTGAGTTGGTCAACAGCTTGACCGACGTACCGGCGTCCGCACGGCCGGTCAGGTACAGCAGCCCCGGCTCGCCAGGGACGAAATAGGCTGAAACCAGGATCAACTCGTGATGCACGTTAGCCAGGTCAGGGGCCAACTGCTGGCTCATCAGCAGCTGCGGATCCGGCTCGTCGTCTGCCAGCACCTTGCTCGGCGCGTCCCACAAGGCCTGACTGTGGGCCCAGATCAGCTCATTACGCCAAACATCCAGGCGTGGCTCTGACTGGTAGGCCATCAGGCGGTCATACAGCGCCTTGCGTTGTACCCGCGCCTCGGCCAGGGACACTTCCAGGCGGTGGCGGCTGGCGGCAAGGTCGGCGGCATCCGGCAGTTGCCAGAGGAAGTCAGTGACAGGCCTGCTCAGGGCACTGTTCCAGTATTGGTCGAAGCTGTGCCCGAGCTGCTCGGCCACCGGGCCCACGCCGAGCATGTCGATGTCAGTGAAATTCAGGTTGGGCTCGGCATCGAAATATTCATCGCCCAGGTTGCGCCCGCCGACGATGGCCATGCTGTTGTCCACCAGGAACAGCTTGTTGTGCATGCGCCGGTGCTGGCGCGACAGGTTGAACAGGCGCCCGAACGCCCGCGTCACCCCTGTGCTGCGGCCCAGGTGCAGGGGGTTGAATACACGGATCTGGATGTTCGGATGGGCATCCAGGGTGCCCATGATGGTGTCCAAGCCATCGCTGGTGGTGTCGTCGAGCAGAATGCGCACGCGTACGCCCCGATCGGCCGCGCGCAGCAGTTCATGGACCAGGGCGCGGGTGCTCAGGCCGTCGTGGACGATGTAGTACTGCAAGTCGATGCTGGCCTGGGCGTTGCGGATCAGCTCGGCGCGGGCCCGGAAGGCCTCGTTGCTGTTGGGCAGCAGACGGAAACCGGACCGTCCCTCATAGGGTGCGGCCTGGCGCAATACCGAACGGCCGAAAGCTGAATCTTTGGCCGGCAATGCCTGGCTGGTCTCGCGGGGTGTACCGACGCTGGCGCAGCCTGCAAGGCCTAGCAGCGCCAGCAGCAGGGGCAGAGCTCGCTGGAGTCTCAAAGGTGGATCGTCCTGTGCGGCAAGGGCTTGAGAGGTAGGACCGTCAAGGGCGGCGCAAAGTTACCCGTCGGTGTGACTTTCATCCAGTAGACGAAGGGCGGTTTCCCCCACTTTGCGTACCGCGTCCTCGATTTGCGGGGTTGGCCGCGCGGCAAAATTCATCCGCAGGCAGTGGCGGAACTTGCCAGAGGCCGAAAAGATGCTGCCTACGGCAACCTGCACGCCCTGTTCCAGTAAAGCGCGGTTCAGCCGCAGCGTGTCGAAATGTTCTGGCAGCTCCACCCACAGCATGAAGCCGCCCTGAGGCCGGCTGACGCGTGTGCCAGGCGGGAAGTAACGGTTTACCCAGTCGCTCATCAGGTCGCGGCCGCGCTGGTACTGGCTACGCATGCGCCGTACATGGGGGTGGTAGTGGCCGCTGGCGATGAAATCGGCGATCGCCAGCTGCGGCTGGGTGGCCGTGCTGCCGGTGCTGATGTACTTCATGTGCAACACCCGCTCCAGATAGCGCCCTGGCGCCACCCAGCCGATGCGCAGGCCCGGGGCGAGCGTCTTGGAGAACGAACTGCACAGCAGCACACGACCGTCGTCGTCGAACGACTTGAGGGTGCGCGGGCGAGGGTAGGTGTAGGCCAGGTCGCCATACACATCGTCTTCGAGGATGGCGACATCATAGCGCTGGGCCAGGTTCAGCAGGGCCTTCTTGCGCGCTTCGGGCATGATGTAACCAAGCGGATTGTTACAGCTTGGCGTGATCTGGATGAGCTTGATCGGCCACTGTTCAAGTGCCAGTTCCAGCGCTTCCAGGCTGATGCCGGTGATGGGGTCGGTAGGGATCTCCAACGCCTTCATGCCCAAGCCTTTGAGGGTTTGCATGGCGCCGTGGAAGCTCGGCGAATCTACCGCGACAATGTCGCCCGGCTCGCAGACTGCGCGGATACTGCACGACAACGCCTCGTGGCAGCCGGTCGTCACCACCAGGTCCGCCGGGCCAAGGCGGCAGCCCGAGTCCAGCACCAGGCGGGCAACCTGCTCGCGCAAGGCGAGGTTGCCGTGGATGTTGTCGTAGTACAGCCCCGGCATGTCCTGGCGCCGGCTGAGCTGGGCCAGGCTGCGCAGCAGGGGCTTCAGGCTCGGGCTGTCGATGTCGGGCATGCCACGGCCGAGCTGTATGACGTCTTGACGAGGCGTGCTGCGTACCAGCTCCAGGACCTGTTCCCACTGCGAAATGTCCACTGGCCGCTGGGCCGGGCGGCTGACAGCGGGCAGTGCGGCGAGGTGGCGATGGTCGTTGACGAAGTAGCCGGATTTGGGGCGTGGCGAAACCATGCCGTTGTCTTCCAGCAGGCGGTAGGCCTGCTGCACCGTACTCAGGCTGACCCCGTGCTCCACGCTCAGGGCGCGCACCGATGGCAGGCGCTGGCCGGGGCGGTAGAGGCCCTGCTCGATACGGGTGCCGAGCAGCTCGGCGAGGTTCAGGTAGAGCGTCACGGCATACTCCTGTGGGCGATTGCCCGCCCGACCAGTACAGTTGCGTTGAAAATACAGCATTCAGGCAGAAATTGGCCAATTCTGTATGGGAATAATAAGGGTGTATTGAATCTGTATTGCTGGTGCTGGCGACGCGCATGCTTTCTCCACGTAACCACTGAACGGGAGAACGCAGCGATGGGCGGGATGAGCGATGTGCGCTTGCAATTGTTGGCCAGGGAGCTGGAAGCCGGGCAGCAGGCCAAGGTGTTCAACGCCCCGCAAGGGATGGGGCGCTGGGGCTTGATGCTGCATCGCTGGCACACCCGCAGGGCGTTGCTGCAGTTGACTGATGCCGAGCTGCGCGATGTTGGGCTGAGCTGGGAGCAGGCCCTGAGCGAAGGGCGTAAACCCTTCTGGAAAGACTGACCTGCATGACCCTGCGCGGTCCTTGCTGGACCGCTCAGGTTTCAGGCCAATTCTTTGAGCCTGTGCCAGAGCATCCCCAACGCCAGCAGCGGCGAGCGCAGGTATTTGCCGCCAGGGAAGGTGATGTGTGGCACCTTGGCGAACAGGTCGAAGCGCCCGCTTTGCTGGCCGCTGATGGCTTCACCCAGCAGGCGCGCTGCCAGGTGAGTGGCGTTGAGCCCATGGCCAGAGTAGGCCTGGGCGTAATAGACATTCGGCTGGCTGGCCAGGCGGCCGATCTGTGGCAGGCGGTTGGCGCCGATGCCGATCATCCCACCCCACTGGTAATCGATGCGCACATCGGCCAGTTGCGGGAACACCTTGAGCATCTTCGGCTGCATGTAGGCGGCAATGTCCTGCGGATCGCGGCCGGAGTAATGGCAGGCACCGCCGAACAACAGGCGGTGGTCGGCGGACAGGCGGTAGTAGTCCAGTGCCACGCGCTGGTCGCACACTGCCATGTTCTGCGGCAGCAACTGGCGCGCGCGTTCCTCACCCAGCGGTTCGGTGGCGATGATGTAGCTGCCTGCTGGCAGCACCTTGCCGCCCAGCTCGCGGTTCAGGCCGTTGTGGTAGGCATTGCAGCACAGCACCAGGGTTTTGGCGCGCACCCTGCCTTGGGCGGTGTGCACTTTCACTTCAGGGCCGTACTCGATGCGGCTGACGTGCGATTGCTCGAATAGCTGCACACCGAGGCGGCTGGCCACGGCTGCTTCGCCCAGCGCCAGGTTGAGCGGGTGCAGGTGCCCTGAGCCCATGTCGATCAGGCCGCCCACATAACGGTCGGAGCCGACCACGCTGTGGATAGTGTCTTTGTGCACCAGACGCAGTTCGTGACGGTAGCCCAGGCTGCGCAATTCTTCGGCATCTTCGGCGAAGCCTTGCAGCTCGCCGGGCTTGTTCGCCAGGTCGCAGTAACCCCAGGTCAGGTCGCAGGCGATGGCGTGGCGCTCGACCCGCTCACGGACGATGTCCACGGCTTCCAGGCCCATCAGCTTCATGCTGCGTACGCCTTCTTCACCGATCACCGCACGGAACTGATCCAGCCCGTGGCCCACGCCCCGGATAAGCTGGCCGCCATTGCGACCGCTGGCACCCCAGCCGAGCTTGCGCGCTTCGAGCAGGATCACCGACAGGCCACGTTCGGCCAGCTCGATGGCGGTATTGAGGCCCGAGTAGCCACCGCCAACGATGCACACGTCGGCGCTGTGCTCGCCTTGCAGGTACGGATGATCGGGGTGTGGCGCGCTGCTGGCGGCGTAGTAGGAGGCGGCGTGCTGCGCGCTGTGGATCATTGGCGGGTCCTGGGTGTCGAGACAGAGGAGGGAGGATAAGCCGGGTTTTCGGGGTCGGGCAACCGGCCTGATTCTGGGCAAGCCGGCGATGAGGCCTATAATCGAGCCTCAATCTTCAATGTGTTTGTCACCATGTCCTGCAACCGCCACAAGATCCAGTTCCTGCGTGAACTCATCCCTTCCTTCGAATGCGAGCCCGGTTGTCACGACTGCTGTGGCCCGGTAACCACGTCTGCCGAAGAGATGGCCCGCCTGCCGCGCAAGTCACAGGCTGAGCAGGATGCGGCACTGGAGCGCCTGGACTGTGTGCACCTGGGGCCTAATGGCTGCACCGTCTACGAAGAGCGACCGATGATCTGCCGCCTGTTCGGCACCACCCCACGCATGGCCTGCCCACGCGGCCGTGGCCCGGAACAGATGATCGAGCCGCAGGCCGAGGAGCTCGTCCACCGGTTCATCGCCACCACCCGCCAGGTGCTGGTCTAGCGTCAATCCGGGATCGGCAGGCAGAGGCTTTCCTTCACCTCCTCCATCACGATGTAGCTCTTGGATTCACGCACATGCGGTAGCTTGAGCAGGATGTCGCCAAGCAGCTTGCGGTATGAAGCCATCTCCGAAATACGTGCCTTGACCAGGTAATCGAAATCGCCCGACACCAAGTGGCATTCCAGCACGTGGGGCAGCTTGAGTACCGCGCGGCGGAACTCCTCGAACGTGTCGCCCGACTTGTAGTCCAGGCTGATTTCCACGAATACCAGCAGGCTGCCCTTCAGGTGCTGAGGGTTGAGCCGGGCGTTGTAGCCCATGATGATGCCCTCCCGCTCCAGGCGGCGCACGCGCTCGGTGCAAGGGGTGGTGGAAAGCCCGACTTTCTCGCCCAGTTCGGTGAAGGAAATGCGCCCGTCATTCTGCAGGATCCGCAGGATGTTGCGGTCGATCTTGTCCAGTTCACGCTTGCTCTGGTGCTGGGTTCTCATAGGGGATGCCCCTCCGTGAAAGGCGTTTTTGCCGAGAATTCTCGCCAAATATAGGCTTTTATATAGTGAATTGCACTGGCCTGTAATTTTTATACTGCGCGCATCCATGCCATATCAACAAAAATGCGGTGCGCCGCGTGCGAGGGATCAACGATGCGAGTTCTGGTACTTGGTAGCGGTGTAATCGGAACCGCCAGTGCCTATTACCTGGCCCG
This sequence comes from Pseudomonas sp. NPDC089758, assembly GCF_044748705.1. Taxonomy (NCBI): domain Bacteria; kingdom Pseudomonadati; phylum Pseudomonadota; class Gammaproteobacteria; order Pseudomonadales; family Pseudomonadaceae; genus Pseudomonas; species Pseudomonas sp. NPDC089758. The sequence continues at coordinate 30,813 of NZ_JBIVGN010000023.1, read as the reverse complement.
GCAAGGTTTTGAAGTGACTGTGGTCGATCGCCAACCGGCGGTGGCGATGGAAACCAGCTTCGCCAACGCAGGCCAGATCTCGCCCGGCTACGCCTCGCCGTGGGCCGCCCCAGGCGTGCCGCTCAAAGCCATCAAGTGGCTGCTGGAGCGCCACGCGCCACTGGCCATCAAGCTGACCGGCGACGTCGACCAGTACCTGTGGATGGCGCAGATGCTGCGTAACTGCACCGCCAGCCGGTATGCAGTGAACAAAGAGCGCATGGTGCGCCTGTCTGAGTACAGCCGTGATTGCCTCGACGAACTGCGCGCCGAAACCGGTATCGCTTACGAAAGCCGCACTTTGGGCACCACCCAGCTGTTCCGCACCCAGGCTCAGGTCGATGCTGCTGCCAAGGACATCGCTGTGCTCGAGCAGTCGGGGGTGCCCTATGAGCTGCTGGACCGCGACGGCATTGCCCGTGTCGAGCCCGCCCTGGCAGGGGTCAAGGACATTCTCGCCGGTGCCCTGCGCCTGCCCAACGACCAGACCGGCGACTGCCAGCTGTTCACCACCAGGCTTGCTGACATGGCCCGCAAGTTGGGTGTCGAATTCCGCTTCGGTCAGGACATCCAGCGCCTCGACTTCGCCGGTGACCGAATCAATGGCGTATGGGTCGACGGCAAGCTTGAAACCGCCGACCGCTACGTGCTGGCGCTGGGCAGCTACTCGCCGCAGATGCTCAAACCGCTGGGCATCAAAGCACCGGTCTACCCGCTCAAGGGGTATTCGCTGACCGTGCCGATCACCAACGCCGACATGGCGCCTACTTCGACCATTCTCGATGAGACCTACAAGGTCGCCATCACCCGCTTCGACAACCGTATCCGTGTCGGTGGCATGGCTGAGATCGCCGGTTTTGACCTGTCGCTGAACCCGCGCCGGCGCGAAACACTGGAGATGATCGTCAACGGCCTTTATCCTCGCGGCGGTGACCTGAGCCAGGCCAGTTTCTGGACCGGCCTGCGGCCGGCGACTCCGGACGGCACCCCGATCGTGGGGGCTACCGCGTTCCGAAACCTGTTCCTCAATACCGGCCACGGTACGCTGGGTTGGACCATGGCCTGTGGTTCCGGGCGCCTGCTGGCTGACCTGATTGCGCGCAAAAAGCCGCAAATCAGCGCTGAAGGGCTGGATATTTCACGCTATGGCAACACCCGGGAAGCCGCCAAGCAAGGCCATACGGCGCCAGTGCACCAGTAATCGCCTGGCGTCACCGGCCCATCGCTGGCCTGCCGGCGATGGGTTCAACACTGTTTTCAACCTGAACCACCATAAGGCTGCCGCCATGCGTCCCGCCCGCGCCCTGATCGACCTCCAAGCCCTGCGTCACAACTACCGCCTTGCCCGTGAACTGACCGGCGCCAAAGCCCTCGCCGTGATCAAGGCCGACGCCTATGGCCACGGTGCCGTGCGTTGCGCCCTTGCACTGGAAGCCGAAGCCGATGGCTTTGCCGTGGCGTGCATCGAAGAGGCGCTGGAGTTGCGTGCGGCAGGCATCAAGGCGCCGATGCTGCTGCTCGAAGGCTTTTTCCAAGCCAGCGAGCTTTCCCTGATCGCCGAGCATGACCTGTGGTGCGTGGTGCATTCGCTGTGGCAGCTGGAGGCCATCGAAAATACCCCCGTGCACAAGCCATTGACCGTTTGGCTCAAGCTCGACAGCGGCATGCACCGTGTCGGACTGCACCCCAAGGACTATCACGACGCTTACCAGCGCCTGCTGGCCAGCGGCAAGGTTGCGCGCATCGTGCTGATGAGCCATTTCGCCCGTGCCGATGAACTGGATGCCGACGCCACTGAGCAGCAGATTGCCGTGTTCGAGGCCGCCCGGCAGGGGCTGGCTGCCGAATGCAGCCTGCGCAACTCGCCCGGCGTGCTCGCCTGGCCTCATGCCCCCAGCGACTGGGTGCGCCCTGGCATCATGCTGTATGGCGCAACCCCGTTCGACGTGGCGCAAGCCCAGGCCGAGCGCCTGCAGCCGGTAATGACCCTGCAATCGCAGGTGATCAGCGTGCGGGAACTTCCCGCTGGCGAGCCCGTAGGCTACGGCGCCAAGTTCATCAGCCAACGCCCCAGCCGGGTCGGTGTCGTTGCCATGGGCTATGCCGATGGCTACCCCCGCCAGGCCCCGACCGGTACCCCGGTGATGGTCGCCGGCAAGCGCAGCCAGCTGATTGGCCGGGTTTCCATGGACATGCTGTGCATCGACCTGACCGACGTGCCCGAAGCGACCATCGGCAGCCCGGTCGAGCTGTGGGGCAAGCACGTGTTGGCCAGTGACGTCGCCATGCACGCAGGGACCATCCCCTACCAGATCTTCTGCAACCTCAAACGCGTGCCACTGGACTACGTCGGCGAATGACACGCTGAAGCGGACAGCCTGAGGGGCGGTGTGTTGTAAATACTGAACGGCATTGCCATGATATCGTTCACATTCACCCCGCCATCTCACCGTTTCAGGAGGCTCCAGCTTTGGACGTCGGCGAACGACTGCAAGCCATCCGCAAGCTCAAGGGCCTGTCCCAGCGTGAACTCGCCAAGCGTGCGGGCGTGACCAACAGCACCATCTCGATGATCGAGAAGAACAGTGTGAGCCCCTCGATCAGTTCGCTGCGCAAGGTGCTCAGCGGCATTCCCATGTCCATGGTCGAGTTTTTCTCCGTGGAACTGGAAGCGCAAAGCCAGGCCCAGATTGTCTACAAGGCCCACGAGTTGATCGACATTTCCGACGGCGCGGTGACCATGAAGCTGGTAGGCAAGTCGCATCCCAACCGCGCGATCGCCTTCCTTACCGAGGTCTACCCGCCGGGTGCCGACACCGGAGCGGAGATGCTCACCCACGATGGCGAAGAGACCGGCATCCTCCTGGAGGGCAGGCTGGAACTGGTGGTAGGCACCGAGACCTTCATCCTCGAAGAAGGTGACAGCTACTACTTCGAAAGCACCCGCCCGCACCGTTTTCGCAACCCGTTCGATGAGCCGGCCCGACTGATCAGCGCGGCAACGCCCTCGAACTTTTGATCCAGCGCAGTGCATTGATTCGGCAATACCCTTTTCCTGAGTAGGGTCGTTTCACGGCTTATGGGTTCCCGCTATACTTTTCAACGCTCGCATTACCGTGGCCGCGGGCGTGATTAGCCACCATGAGGGTGTTCGCGTGAACCAAACCAAGAAGATGCTGGCCGTACCAGCAGCCGTATTCGCCCTTTGGGCAATGAGCGCAACCGCTGCGACCAATGATGACATTGCCAAACGCCTCGAGCCGGTGGGTCAGGTGTGCGTCCAGGGCCAGGAATGCAAGGGCATGGAGGTGGCCGCTTCGGCTGGCGGTGGCGGTGCCAAGACACCGGATGAAATCATCGCCAAGCATTGCAACGCCTGCCATGGCAGCGGCCTGCTCGGCGCGCCGAAAATTGGCGATACCGCCGCATGGAAAGAACGTGCCGACCACCAGGGCGGCCTCGATGGGATCCTTGCCAAGGCCATAACCGGCATCAATGCCATGCCCCCCAAGGGCACCTGCGCCGATTGCTCGGATGAAGACCTCAAGGCCGCCATCCAGAAAATGTCCGGGCTTTGAGCCAGCGTTGAATTGCCGATAGCCCGCCTTCCATGGCGGGCTTTGTCTTTGCGCAGGCAACGACCGCTGTCGATTCCTGTCCAACCCCTGAACCTACGGAAGACTCAGGAGGCCAATATGCACCTCTGCTCCATCGACCAGGCAGTCGAGCAGGTCTTGTCACGCTTGCCCGCCCACATTCACATGGGCCTGCCGCTGGGGCTTGGCAAACCCAATGCCTTCGTCAATGCGTTGTACGCCCGGGTGCGTGACCTGCCAGAGCGCCGCTTGACGATCTACACGGCTTTGTCGCTTGGCCGCCCACCCTTGGGCGACGGCCTGCAACGACGTTTCCTCGAGCCCTTCGTCGAGCGTGTGTTCGCCGATTACCAGGAACTCACCTACCTGGCCGACCTGCGCAACGACCAGCTGCCGCCCAACATCCGCGTCGAGCAGTTCTTCATGCAGCCCGGCGGCCTGCTGCACAGTGATTGCGCACAGCAAGACTACGTCAGCAGCAACTACAGCCACGCAGCCCGCGACATCAACGCCAAGGGCCTGAACCTGATCGCGCAATTGGTCGCCGCCACGCCGGAAAGGCCGGTGCACTTGAGCCTGGCCTGCAACCCCGACATCACCCTCGACCTGCTGCCGATGATCGCCAAGCGCCGCGAGGCCGGCGAAACCATCCTCATGCTCGGCCAGGTGCATGCCGAGCTGCCCTACATGCCAGGCGATTCGGAGTTGGGCATGGAGGCGTTCGACCTGCTGATCGATCAGGTGGAACAGCGTCGGCTGTTCTCCACACCGAACATGCCGGTAACCACCCAGGACCATTGCATCGGCCTGCATGCCAGCACCCTGGTGCGCGATGGCGGCACCCTGCAGATCGGCATTGGCGCCATGGGTGATGCCGTGACCGCTGCGTTGCTGGCGCGCCAAGGCGACAACCCTGGGTATCGGGCATTGATGGGTGAGCTGGATGTAGGGCCCTGGCACACCCTGATCGAGCGTGAGGGCGGGCTGGATGCGTTCGCCCAAGGCCTCTATGGGTGCAGTGAGATGTTCGTCAACGGCCTGCTGGCGCTGGCCGAAGCCGGGGTGGTGCGGCGCCCGGCTGACGAGCAAGGCGTGCTGGTACATGGCGGCTTCTTCCTTGGCCCGCAGGCGTTCTATCAACGCTTGCGGGAGATGCCACTGGAGCAGCGCGCGCAGTTTGCCATGACGCGTATCAGCTTCATCAACGAGCTATATGGCCAGGAAGAACTGAAGCGTCGCCAGCGGCGTGATGCCCGGTTCATCAACACCGTGTTCACCATGACCCTGCTCGGCGCGGGGGTAGCCGACCAGCTGGAAAATGGCCGCGTGCTCAGCGGCGTGGGCGGGCAGTACAATTTCGTCGCACAGGGCCACGCGCTGGAGGGCGGGCGATCCATCCTGTTGCTGCGCAGTTGGCGTGAGGCGGGGGGCGAGGTCAGCTCCAACCTGCTCTGGGCCTACGGCCACTGCACCATCCCCCGGCACTTGCGTGACATCGTGGTGACCGAGTACGGCATTGCCGACTTGCGTGGGCAGACCGACAGCGAAGTGATCGCCCGGCTACTGGCAATCACCGACTCCAGATTCCAGGGCGAGCTGATCGAACAGGCCAAGCAGGCAGGCAAGCTCGCAAAAGACTTTCAACTCGATGCGCGGTTTACCGACAACACGCCTGAGCGACTTGAGCAGATCAGGGCGCGGCATGCACGGCTGTTCCCTGAGTACCCGTTGGGGACTGATTTCACCGCTGAGGAGCGGGACTTGCTGCGGGCGTTGGGCTGGCTCAAAAGCAAGTTCAGGTTGAGCGAGGTGCTGGAGCTGGGCAAGGCAGCGCTGGATGCGCCGGGGCCGGAGGGGTATGCGGCGCAGTTGGCGCGCATGCAGCTCGATGAGCCGCGAGGGCTGAAAGAAGAGCTGTATCAGCGGTTGGTTTTGGCAGGGTTGGCAGCGACGCGATAATTACGGGCCTGCTTTGCAGCGGACTGCCGGCACGCCAGCTCCTTTGGGAGCCGGCTTGCCGACGATGAGGCCGGTACAGGCTCAATCGATGAAGCTGACCACGCCACCTTCCAGCGACTTCACCCGGGCCAGGGATTCAACGCGGTAACCTTGGCTATCCAGCTCGGCACGGCCACCCTGGAACGATTTCTCGATGACGATACCCAGGCCGGCAACGGTAGCACCGGCTTGCTTGATGATCGAGATCAGCGCCTGGGAGGCTTTGCCGTTGGCCAGGAAGTCATCGATCACCAGCACGCGGTCGCTGCTGTTGAGGTGGCGCGGGGAGATGGCCACGGTGTTTTCGGTCTGCTTGGTGAAGGAATACACCGAGGCCGTCAGCAGGTTTTCGGTCAGGGTCAGGGACTGATGCTTGCGCGCGAAGATCACCGGAACGCCCAGCTTCAGGCCAGTCATCACCGCCGGCGCAATGCCCGAGGCTTCGATGGTGACGATCTTGGTCACACCGGCATCGGCGTAAAGGCGAGCGAATTCGTCACCGATCAGCTGCATCAGCGCAGGGTCGATCTGGTGGTTGAGAAACGCATCGACTTTGAGAACCTGATCGGAAAGCACGATGCCTTCGTCGCGAATCTTCTGCTGCAGTGCTTCCACTGTGTATCTCCGATGTAGCAAAGGTGGCCGCAAAGAGCGGCAGAGTTAAAGAGTAATGGTTGATCAGCGTTTGAGCATTGCCCGGATATCGGCCAGTGCGTTGTTGCCACGCGCGGCTTTGACTTCCACTGGCGCATCGTCCAGGCCTTCCCAGGCCAGGTCGTCCGGCGGCAGTTCGTCGAGAAACCGGCTGGGCGTGCAGTCGATGATTTCGCCATACTGCTTGCGTTTGGCAGCGAAGGTGAAGGCCAGGGTCTGGCGGGCGCGGGTAATGCCCACGTAGGCCAGGCGGCGTTCCTCTTCGATGGTGTCGGCTTCGATGCTCGAGCGGTGGGGGAGGATTTCCTCCTCCATGCCCATGATGAACACGTAAGGGAATTCCAGGCCTTTGGACGCGTGCAGGGTCATCATCTGCACCCCCTCGGCGTTTTCTTCCTCTTCCTGCTGACGCTCGAGCATGTCGCGCAGCACCAGCTTGCCGATGGCGTCCTCGATGGTCATGTCACCCTCTTCGTCCTTCTCGAGGGTGTTCTTCAGTGCTTCTACCAGGAACCAGACGTTGCTGATGCGGAACTCGGCGGCTTTGTCGCTGGCCGTTTGCTGGCGAATCCAGTTTTCATAGTCGATGTCGCGGATCATCTCGTGCAGCGCGGCGATCGGGTCTTCCAGGGCGACTTTGTGGCGCACGCCGTCGAGCCAATGCTTGAAACGCTGCAGACGCTCGGTATAACGCGCGTCCAGATGCTCGCCCAAGCCCAGTTCTTCGCTGGCGGCATACATCGACACGCCCCGTTCGGTCGCGTAGTTGCCGAGCTTTTCCAGGGTGGTCGAGCCGATCTCGCGGCGCGGTACGTTGATCACCCGCAGGTAGGCGTTGTCGTCATCTGGGTTCACCAGCAAGCGCAGGTAGGCCATCAGGTCCTTGACTTCCTGGCGGCCGAAGAAGCTGTTGCCGCCCGACAGGCGATACGGCACCTGATGGTGCTGCAGTTTCAGCTCGATCAGCTTGGCCTGGTAGTTACCGCGGTAGAGGATGGCGAAGTCACTGTAAGGGCGGTTGGTGCGCAGGTGCAGGGTGAGGATTTCCATGGCCACACGCTCGGCCTCGGCGTCCTCATTCTTGCAGCGGATCACACGGATCTCGTCGCCCACGCCCATCTCGCTCCACAGCTGCTTCTCGAACGCATGCGGGTTGTTGGCGATCAGCACGTTGGCGCAGCGCAGGATGCGGCTGGTGGAGCGATAGTTCTGTTCGAGCATGACGATTTTCAGGGAAGGGTAGTCCTCCTTGAGCAGCATCAGGTTCTCGGGGCGCGCACCACGCCAGGCGTAGATCGACTGGTCATCGTCACCCACCACGGTGAACTGGTTGCGCATGCCGATGAGCATCTTCACCAGCAGATACTGGCTGGCGTTGGTGTCCTGGTATTCGTCCACCAGCAGGTAGCGCACGCGGTTCTGCCAGCGCTCCAGCACTTCGGGGTGCTCCTGGAACAGCTTGACCGGCTGCAGGATCAGGTCGTCGAAGTCCACCGCGTTGAACGCCTTGAGCGTGCGCTGGTAATGGGTGTAGACGATGGCGGCGGTCTGCTCGCGCGGGTTTCGCGCTTTTTCCAGGGCTTCGGCGGGCAGGATCAGGTCGTTCTTCCAGGCACCGATCATGTTCTTGATCTCGTCGATGCCGTCGTCGCCGGAATACTCCTTCTGCATGATGTCCGACAGCAGCGCCTTGATATCGGACTCGTCGAAGATCGAAAAGCCCGGCTTGTAGCCCAGCTTGTCGTGCTCCTTGCGGATGATGTTCAGGCCCAGGTTGTGGAAGGTACACACCGTCAGGCCTCGGCCTTCCCCCGGGCGCAGCAGGGTGGCGACCCGCTCCTTCATCTCGCGCGCAGCTTTGTTGGTGAAGGTCATCGCGACGATGTACTGGGCACGGATGCCGCAGTTCTGGATCAGGTGGGCAATCTTGCGCGTGATCACGCTGGTCTTGCCGGAGCCTGCACCGGCGAGCACCAAAAGAGGGCCGCCGACGTAGTCACGGGCTTCCTGTTGCCTGGGATTGAGTCGGGACATGCTAGAAACCGGGGGTCGCCAGAAAATAGCCGCGCATTCTAACAGGCATGGGGCCATTGTGGCGCGACCGTCTGACGTCTGAGTCAGACTTTGTGTCGCGTATAGCATTAGTCAGGCTCATGCTATTCATGGAAAAAATCGTATTTGCTGGTTTAACCGCTTTCGAGCAGGATGCACGTCAAAATGCGTCGGGACGCACTGTGGGCAAGGATACGTCTAAAAGTGAAAATCATTTTCATTTATCCAGTAGCATACCCGGCCACCCTTTTGCCACCGTCCTCGCTTTAAGGAGCCCGCTTGTCCACGCCTGTCGAACCTTTGCGTTTGCTGTTGTTGGCTGATGAGCCGGAATGGGCCGCCTTGTTGCGCGAATGCCTGCTGCCGCTGAACGGCACAGCGGTACTGCTGACTGCGCCCAACTGGGCTGCAGTGGACAGCCTGTTCAGCCAAGACCGCCAGGCCGTGATCCTGGCCACCCAGGCCCTGCAACCTGCGCCGGGGCGTTGCGAACTGCCGACCATCCTGTTGCTGGACGAGGAGCCGCTGACCCCACCCACAGGCGTCAGCGACTGGCTGGTGCGCAGCCAGTTGAATACCGATGCGCTTCGCCGTTCCTTGCGCCACGTACGCGAACGTGGCGTGCTGGTGGCCACCTTACAGCGCCTGGCTGAGCAGGACCCGCTGACGGGCATCGCCAACCGCCAGGGTTTCCAGGCCCTGCTGACCGCCCGGCTGGCTGAGAACGACGGGCGCGGAGTAGCCCTCGGGCACCTGGACCTGGACAACTTTCGTCATGTCAACGATGCCCTCGGCCACCAGGGTGGCGACCGGCTGATCCTGCAGGTGGTGTCACGCCTGAAGCAGCAACTGGCGGCCGGCGACCAGCTGGCGCGCCTGGGCAGTGATGAATTTGCCCTGCTGATCGACACCCGCCGCGACAACGGCCGCGCCGAGCGCATCGCCGAAAGCATCGTCGAAGCCCTGGCCGAGCCTTACTGGATCGACGGCGAAAGCCTGTTGCTTGGCTGCAGCCTGGGCCTTGCCCACGCCCGCGCGCAAAGTGGCGCCGACCCATTGATGTGGCATGCGCACATCGCCATGCGCCAGGCCAAAAGCAGCCAGGGCTGTACCTTCCATGTGTTCAATGAGCGAATCAACCGCAACGCCCGCAGCCTCGCCGACCTGGAAGGCGAACTGCGCAGGGCCCTGCGTCGTGATGAGCTGGAGCTGCACTACCAGCCACGATTGAACCTGGGCGATGGCAGCATCGTCGGCCTTGAGGCGCTGGTGCGCTGGCGTCATGCCGAGCGCGGCCTGTTGCCGCCGAGCGAGTTCGTGCCGCTGGCCGAGCAGAGCGGGTTGATCGTGCCTTTGGGCTACTGGGTTATCTCCCGTGCCCTGCGTGACATGCAGGCCCTGCGCGAGAGCGGCCTGGCCCCCCTGCACATGGCGGTCAACCTGAGCTTTCGCCAGTTCCAGGACAGCCAGCTGCTGGCGACCCTGAGCCGGCTGATCATCGAACATGGCGTCGACGCCCGCTGGCTGGAGTTCGAACTGACCGAGACGGCGGTGATGCGCCGCAATGAGCTGGTCCGCCAGACCATGGATGCTCTGGGGCGCCTTGGCGTGCGCTTCTCGCTCGACGATTTCGGCACCGGTTTCTCATCCTTCGTGCACCTGAACAGCCTGCCGATCACCTTGCTCAAGGTCGACCGCAGCTTTGTCGCCGAAATGGAGATGCGCGAGGAAAACCGCAAGCTGGTGCACGCGATGATCAACCTGGCGCACAACCTCAACCTCGAGGTAGTGGCCGAGGGCGTTGAAAGCCCTGAGCAGATGGCCTTGCTACGCGAATTCGGCTGTGATCAGGTGCAGGGGTTTCTGGTCAGCAAGCCACTGCCGGTGGATGAGCTGGTGGCGTACCTGCGGCAGGCGTGTGAGCGCAAGCTGACGCAAGTGCTCTAGCGCCGTATCGCTGGCAAGCCAGCTCCCGCGACTGCCTGGTTCTTCAGGTCTGCGCTTTACCGTTGGGAGCCGGCCTGCCGGCGATGTGGCCCCGCAGTCAGGCCGAAACAGCAGCCTGTGCACCCGCTCCCGCCTTGCCCAGCATCCGCTTCATCCGCCACTCAAAGGCCAGGGTCAGCGCCACCGAAGCACACGCCAGCCCCAATGCCAGCCCCCACCACACACCGACTGCACCGCCACCCAGGTTGAAGGTCAGCAACCACGCACTTGGCGCTCCGACCAGCCAGTAGCAGCAAAGGCCGATCAGGAAGGTGGTCTTGGCATCCTTCAACCCGCGGATCGAACCCATGGCGATGGTCTGCACGCCATCGAACAGCTCGAACCACGCCGCCACCATCAGCAAGCTCACTGCCAGCTGGTAGATCGGCGCAAACGCTGGATCATTGCCATCGATGAACAGGCTCACCAGCATCTCCGGGCGCAGCCAGAACAGTGCCGCGAAGGCGAACATGATCAGCGCGCCAAAGCTGATGCCTACCCGCCCGGCACTGCGCGCCGCCGGCAGGTTGCCGGCACCGTAATACAGCCCTACGCGCATGGTCACCGCATACGAAAGCCCGGTCGGCACCATGAATGCGGTAGAAACGATCTGCAGGGCAATCTGGTGGGCCGCAAGCTCGGTGCTGCCAAGTACACCCATGCACAGGGCGGCAAAAGCGAACAGGCCGACCTCCACCATGTAGGTGCCCCCGATCGGCAAGCCCAGGCGCCACAGCTCGCGCAAGGCCGGCAGCGAAGGGCGCGACAGGCCCTTGCGCAGCGGGTAGGCGGCATAGGCCGGGTGCCAGCGGATGTACAAGGCCAGCGCGATGGCCATGCCCATGGACACAACGGCGGTGACCAAGCCGATGCCCATCAGCCCAAGCTTGGGCAGGCCGAACATGCCTTCGATCAGCGCGACGTTGAACAGGTAGTTGAGCACCGTACCGATCAGGCTGATGACCATCACCGGGGTCGAGCGGCCCAAGGCGCTGGTGAAACCGCGCAGGGCCATGAAGGTCAGGTAGCCCGGCAGCGCCAGTGGCAAGAGGGTGAGGAATTCGGTGGCCGAGGCGACGTTTTCAGGCTGTTGGCCGAACAGCAGCAACACCGGCTTGAGGTTCCACAACGCCAGCGCGGCCACCAGCGCCAGCCCCCAGGCCAGCCACAAACCGTTTTGCGCCAGCCGGGTGGCGCCTTCGATGTCATTGGCGCCCTTGCGGATCGCCACCAGCGTGCCGACTGCAGCGATCACCCCCAGGCAGAAGATCGACACGAACGAATAGCTCGCAGCCCCCAGCCCACCGCCGGCCAAGGCCTGGGGGCTGATGCGGGCCATCATCAGGGTGTCGGTCAACACCATCAGCATGTGCGCCAACTGCGAGGCAACCAGCGGCCCGGCCAGGCGCAGCAAAGCCTTGAGTTCTTTAGTGGGCGCGACGTGCATGGGGTGGTCCTTCTGACTCTGTGAGCGAGGGACGATTCTGAGGCTTCGGTCAACTTTGCACAAAAGGATAAAAACGATGATTGGCATGAGTTGAACTCATGCATATATGATTTCATGCATCCCCTTTCTGCCCCCGTAAGCAGGTGCCATATGTCCCGTCAGCTGCCTGCGCTGTATGCGCTGCGCGCATTCGAAGCCGCCGCTCGGCTCAGCTCGTTCACCCGTGCCGGCCAGGAGCTGTCGATCACCCAGAGTGCGGTCAGCCGCCACATCCGTACCTTGGAGGAGCACTTTGCCTGTCGCCTGTTCATCCGCAGCGGGCGCAGCCTGCAATTGACCGAGGCCGCCCGGGTGCTGCTGCCCGGCGTGCGGGAGGGCTTTGCCGCGCTGGAGCGCGCGTGCGACACCTTGCGCGGTGAGGACGACATACTGCGCATGAAGGCGCCGTCGACGCTGACCATGCGCTGGCTGCTGGCGCGCCTGAGCCAGTTTCGGCACTTGCAGCCGGGCAATGAAGTGCAGTTGACCAGCGCCTGGATGGATGTCGACCACGTGGACTTCAACCAGGAACCTTTCGACTGCGCGGTATTGCTCAGTGACGGCGCTTTTCCGCCGGACTGGGAGGTGCGCCGGCTGTTTTCCGAGCTACTGATCCCGGTGGGCGCACCCGACCTGCTCAAGGAAGGCCGTTTGGACGAGCGCAGGCTGGCCGGCATCGAGCTGTTGCACCCGACCCCCGACAAGCGTGACTGGCGAGAATGGCTGGAGCGCATGGGGCTGGCTGATAGCGTTTCACTCAAGGGTGGGCAGGTGTTCGACACCTTGGAGCTGGGGATGATTGCGGCGGCCCGTGGCTACGGGATATCCATGGGTGACCTGCTGATGGTCGCCGAGGATGTTGCGCAGGGTCGTTTGAGCCTGCCATGGCCGACGGCGGTGCCCAGTGGCATGGATTACTACCTGGTCTGGCCGAGAACCCGGCCGGGTGGGGAGCGGTTGCGGCGGTTGAGTGTATTTCTGCAGGAAGAGGCCGCGGCGGTGAGCCTGCCGGCTGTGCAAATACTGCCGGCCATCTGATTCCCTGCGCTGGCTTTATCGCCGGCAGTCCAGCCGGTGGGAGTCAGCTTGCCAGCGATTTGGGCCGGTACAGAAATAGAAAACGTTTGCGAATATCCCGGCCCGACACTCAAGTATTTGCCAGCGACGCCGATCTAGTTGCACCAGCGTCCCGGAAGAGGGCGCGATTCTCCGTTGATAACAGCAGGTGGTCGGGGTGATCAGGATGATCCGGGCCGCCTGCCAGGAGCTCCCCATGTCTCAACCGCGTGCCCGAATCGCCTCGCAGCTTGGTATCGCTCTCGCCATCGTGCTGGCACTGGTGATTACCGGCAGTACCTTGTTCGCCCTGCGTTCCCTGGACGACGCCAACCTGACCACTCGCCAGGAACACCTGGCCAGTGAAGCGCGGCTGTTGGCCGATCAGCTCGACACTTTCCATGGTTCGCTCAAGGACAACACCCAGCGCCTGAGCGGCCTGTTCGAGCGCCGCTTCGCTTCGGGGCTGTCGCTGCATGCCGGCGAAACCGTGCAGGTGGCCGGCCAGCCCACGCCGGCGCTGTACCTGGGTGATCAACTGCTCAACAACGACTTCCACCAGGTCGATGAATTTCAGCAGCTGACCGCGGGTGTAGCGACCCTGTTCGTGCGCAGTGGCGACGACTTCGTACGCATCAGCACCAACCTGAAGAAACAGGATGGCAGCCGGGCCATCGGCACTCAGCTCGACCGCCAGCACCCGGCCTACGCAAAACTGATGGCGGGGCAGACTTATGTCGGCCGTGCCCTGCTGTTCGAGCGCAACTACATGACCCGTTATGTGCCAGTGACCGATGGCAGCGGGCGGGTGATCGCGGTGCTGTTCGTTGGCTTTGACTATACCGACGCGCAAAACGCGCAGTTCGCCAACCTCAAGCGCTTCCGGATTGGCGATACCGGCTCGCTGGCCTTGCGCGACGAGCAAGGCAAGTGGCTGGTACCCCCAGCCAATGCCGACCAGCCTCTGTACAGCGCTTCTGCACCCTTTGCCGAAGGCCCCTGGACGGTAGTCGCCAGCATGCCCCTGGAGGAGATCCGTGCGGTGACCTGGAGCGTTGGCTTGCGCCTGGCCATCGGCAGTTTGCTGGCAATGCTGCTGGCAGTGGCCGCCACGCTGTGGCTGTTGCGCCGCAAGTTGCGCCCGCTGGATGACCTGGTGCGCCAAGCCGAGGCGCTGGGTGCAGGCGACTTGAGCGCCCGCCTGGCCGTGACCAGCCATGACGAGATCGGCCAACTGGCACGCAGCTTCAACAAGATGGGCGAAGCGTTGGCGACCATGGTCGAACACATTCGCGGGGCTTCCGAGCAAGTCAGCAGCCGTGCCCGCTCGCTGTCTGGCCTGTCGGCCGGTGCCTGCGAAGGCATGGACCAGCAGTCCGGCGAAATCACCAGCATGGCCGGTGCGGTAGAGGAGTTCAGCGCTACCTCGATGAACATCGCTGACAACATGGCGGGCACCGAGCGCATGGCCCGTGACAATGCCCAGCAGACCCGCATCGGCCGTAGCGCGATGGATGAAGCGTCGAGTTCGTTGCGCCAGATCGCCGAGGCCCTGGGTGGCACTGCAACGGTGATGGACACACTGGGTGCACGCTCCCAGGAAATCGGTGGCATTGTCGGGGTGATTACCGCCATTGCCGAACAGACCAACCTGTTGGCGCTCAACGCGGCCATCGAAGCGGCGCGGGCGGGCGAGCAGGGCCGTGGATTTGCCGTGGTGGCTGACGAGGTTCGTGGCCTGGCGGCGCGTACGCGTCAAGCGACGGATGAGATCTCCGGGATGATCGCCAGTATCCAGCAGCAGACCGGCCATGCCATCAGCACCCTGGAGCAGGGCAACCAGCTGATGCAGGAAGGCCTGACACGCAACGACAAGGTGGCTGAAGCGCTGGCGCGTATTGACGAGCAAAGCCGCGTCGCGGGTGAGCAGTTCACGGTGATCAGCACTGCCACCCAGGAGCAAAGCAGCACCGCAACGGTGCTAAGCCGTAACCTGCAGAGCATTGCCCAAGCCAACAGCGAACAGCGTGACGTGGCCAATGAGCTGGCCTTTACCGCCAAGGAGCTCGAAGGGCTGGCGGCGCAGTTGCGCCAGGAAGTCGACCGGTTTCGTTGAGTAAACCGGAGCCGCGCCTGCGAATCTTCGTAGGCGCGGCCTTGTGTCGCCAAAGGGCGCACAGCGCCCCCAGCAACCCTGAGGCTTACACCAACTCCAGGTTCAATGCCTGCGCACAAGCCTGCACCGAGCGCTGCTCAGTCTGCGCGTACAACGCCAGCTCATCCAGTACCTGCAGCCCCAATGCCGCTTCGAAGGCCTCGCGGTTGGCGTTGCTGCCATACTCGGCCTGGGCATCGTCACCCAGGTTGGACTGGAAGATCCCCGCCGCGCTCACTGGCAGGAAGTCTTCGTAGACCAGCGCCTCGAAGTGCACATGGCCGGCCTCGATCAAGCCCTGCAGAGTGGTCGGGCGCTCAGCCTGCTCGCGCGCGGCCATGCCCTTCTCGGTCGCGAAATAGCGGAAGTACGCCAGCCCTTGCTCACGCATCTGTGCCAGGTCATCCGGAAACGCGGCAAAGTGCTCTTTCAGCAGTGCCATGTAGCGCTCGGCGTTGGCCTCTGCCGGTGCGCCGCCCAAGGCTGCACGGGTAGCGTCGAGCAGCTTGTCATACAGCTGCCGGCCTTTGGGGGTGAGTGCCGCGCCGCGCTGCTCGATCTCGCCGAAACGTGCGGTGTGGCTGCCTTCGCTACCGTGCTGGTCCCTGAACGCAACCTTCTCCTGCAGAGCCTTGAAGCTGGTCTGGCGCAGCAGGATCGGGTGGCGGCGAGTGGGCGGGCCTTCGACAACGGCTTTGGGCGGGATACCTTTGGCCGGCATGCCCAACTGGATCGCATCGATGTCCAGGGTGCGCGGGGTCAGGTGATTGATGTGCGGGCCCTTGAACGCCACCACGTCAGCGATCAGGCGGTGCTGGTCGTGCAACTGCTGGTACTGCTCGGCGGTAACCGTAGCCTCCTGGTGCCAGCGGAAGGTATGCAGGGCCTCCTGCACGAACGCCTCGGCGTCGGTCGCGTTCAGGCCGCCATCGCGCTCGCACTGGGTGATCAGCTCAAGGGCGCGGGCGGTGAAGATCTTGCGTTTGGCCAGGAGGCTCTGTGCCAACTCACGCAGTGCGGGATCGTCGATCAGTTCCAGGCGCAGCAGCGAGGTGAAGACGCGGAACGGGCTGATGTGTAGTGCCTGTTCGTGCACGGCGCGAAACGCGGTGGAGTGCACGGGCACGCCTGCGCTGCTGAGGTCGTAGTACCCAACCGGCTGCATGCCCATCACCGCGAACAACCGGGCGATGGTGGCCAGCTCTTGTGCTGTGCCGACCCGGATGGCGCCGTGGCGCTCCTGGTCCAGGCGCTCCACCTCGCCGGTCCAGCGCAGCGCCTGGGCCACCTCAGGCTGCTGGGCCATGACCTGCTGGTTGATTTCGCTCACCAGTTCCAGCAGCGTGCCGTACAGCGGCACTTCCTGTTTGTACATGAGCGACATGGCGGCAGAGAACTGCGCGCGGATGCTGTCGGGGCTGACGAAATCGTGGGCGGGCATCGCTAGCTTCCTGGTTGGGTTCGGACGCTTACATGAAAGCTGGGAATGCACTATGGCCACAAGCGAAAAAAAGTGGCTGTGTCATTCCTTTTTTGATCGACCTTCGAGGCCTTTCGCCGCAACGGCGATCTCAAGCCTGCAACTGCTCCAGGACCCATTGCGCCAACGCCCGCACCTTCGGCACCTCTGCCGCATGCTCGGCATAGGCCAGGTAATGCGCCCCGGTACTGTTCATCGCATGGTTCCAAGCAATCACCAGGCTGCCTTCGCTCAATTCCTTGGCCACCAGGTAGCGCGGTACCAGCGCTACCCCGCAGCCCGCCTGGGCCGCACTCAGCGCCATGTAGAAGGTATCGAACCGTGGCCCGTGGTAGGCGCTGACGCTGTGCAGCCCCAGCTCCAGGAACCACTCGTGCCAGGCTTCGGGCCGCGACGTGCTTTGCAGCAGCACCAGCTCCGCCAGCTCGGCCGCATCACCCAGTTCACGCCCGACCAGCAGCTCCGGGGCGCACACCGGCACTACTTGCTCGCGGAACAATTCGATGCAGGTCGCCCCCGGCCAGGTGCCTTGGCCATAGAAAAACACCACATCCGCCGAGCCCTGCAGCAAGGCGAAAGGTTCCATCTCGTTACGGATGTCCAGATGGATGTTGCTGTGGCGCTTGCCGAAGCCTTTGAGGTGCGGGATCAACCAACGCACGCCAAAACTCGGTTGAGTGGCTACCTTCAATATCTCGGTCTGCTCGCCATAGGTCAGCACGTAGCGGCTGGACATGTCCACCTGGGTGAGGATCTTGTTGACCTCGGCCAGGTACAGGCTGCCAGCGGGGGTTAGTTGCAGGCGCCGGCGGATACGCAGGAACAGGTGGTGGCGCAGCATCTCTTCGAGCTGTGCGACCTGCTTGCTGACCGCGCTCTGGGTCAGGTGCAGCTCTTCGGCGGCACGGGTAAAGCTCAAGTGGCGGGCTGCAGCTTCGAAGCACTGCAGGGCGGTCATGGAAGGCACCAGGCGTTTGGACATAGCGGTCTCTGCAGCTCAAATCATTACCTGACGGAATGATATGCGGAATAAAGGTCGTTTGTTGCACTGGTGTGATCGGATTAATACTGATCCACATCATTTTTCCACCCATCACCCGATGTAGGAGAAGCACAATGGTTGCTGGATTGCTCGAGCGCCTTGGCGTTGCCGCCACGGCTTACACCCAGGGCGACTACCCTGTTCACACCCCGATCGACGGTAGCCAGATCGCCTCGGTGAAACTGCTTGGCAAGGCCGAGACCACCGCCCGCATCGACCAGGCGCAGAGTGCCTTCCAAGCCTGGCGCAACGTGCCGGCCCCGCGCCGTGGCGAACTGGTGCGCCTGTTCGGTGAGGTGCTGCGTGAACACAAGGCCGACCTGGGCGAACTGGTGTCGATCGAAGCCGGCAAGATCACTCAGGAAGGCCTGGGTGAAGTCCAGGAAATGATCGACATCTGCGATTTCGCCGTTGGCCTGTCGCGTCAGCTGTACGGCCTGACCATCGCATCGGAGCGCCCTGGCCACCACATGCGTGAGAGCTGGCACCCGCTGGGCGTGGTCGGCGTGATCAGCGCCTTCAACTTCCCGGTGGCCGTGTGGGCCTGGAACACCGCGCTGGCCCTGGTGGCCGGTAACGCGGTGGTGTGGAAGCCTTCGGAGAAGACCCCGCTGACCGCACTGGCCTGCCAGGCACTGTTCGAAAAAGCCCTGAAAGCCTTTGGCGATGCCCCGGCTGGCCTGGCACAACTGGTCATCGGTGGCCGCGAAGCGGGCGAAGCCTTGGTCGATGACCCACGCGTGCCGCTGGTCAGCGCCACCGGCAGCACCCGCATGGGCCGTGAAGTCGGCCCGCGCGTTGCTGCCCGTTTCGGCCGCAGCATCCTGGAACTGGGCGGTAACAACGCCATGATCCTGGCGCCGAGCGCCGATCTGGATCTGGCCGTGCGTGGCATTCTGTTCTCCGCTGTGGGCACCGCCGGCCAGCGGTGCACCACCCTGCGCCGCCTGATCGTGCACCGCTCTATCAAGGACGAAGTGGTTGCCCGTGTGAAAGCCGCCTACGCCAAGGTGCGTATCGGCGACCCGCGCAAGGACAACCTGGTGGGCCCACTGATCGACAAATTGTCGTTCGACGCCATGCAGGGCGCGCTGGCCAAGGCCCGCGACGAGGGTGGCCAGGTATTCGGTGGCGAGCGCCAGCTGGCCGACCAGTTCCCGAACGCCTACTACGTGTCGCCAGCCATCGCCGAGATGCCCGCGCAGAGCGACGTGGTGCGCCACGAAACCTTTGCACCGATCCTCTACGTACTGGCCTACGATGACTTCGAAGAGGCCCTGCGCCTGAACAACGAAGTACCGCAAGGCCTGTCGTCGTGCATCTTCACCACCGACATCCGTGAGGCCGAGCGCTTCCAGAGCGCCTCGGGCAGCGACTGCGGTATCGCCAACGTCAACATCGGCACCAGCGGCGCCGAAATTGGCGGCGCCTTCGGTGGCGAGAAGGAAACCGGCGGTGGTCGTGAGTCGGGTTCCGATGCCTGGAAAGGCTACATGCGTCGCCAGACCAACACCGTGAACTACTCGCGTGAGCTGCCGCTGGCGCAGGGTATCGTGTTCGACTGATGCTGCATGGCCGGGGGCTTTGCCCCCGGTTCGCCGGCAAGCCGGCTCCCACAGCGATCGTGCGGGCGATGCGATCCTTGTGGAAGCCGGCTTGCCAGCGATGGGCCGCACAGCGGCCCCAACAAGAACAATAGTGCTGGAGCCGGCCATGTCCGAACTGCGTCAACAATGCTTGTGGGAACACGTCAGCCAACCTACCGTCGCCGCTCAGGCCCTGGCCGGTGAACACAAGGCCGACGTCTGCGTCATCGGCGGCGGCATCACCGGCCTGTCGGCGGCCATCCACCTGCTCGAACAGGGCAAGTCGGTGATCCTGCTGGAGGCCTGGAAGATCGGCCACGGCGGCTCCGGACGTAACGTAGGCCTGGTCAACGCTGGCACCTGGATCCGCCCTGACGATGTCGAGGCAACGTTGGGCCAGAAGCAGGGCAGCCGCTTGAACAAGGTGCTTGGCGAGGCGCCAGGCGAGGTGTTCGCCATGATCGAACGCCTCGGCATCGATTGCCAGGCGCAGCACAAAGGCACCCTGCACATGGCGCACAACGCCACCGGCATCGCCGACCTCGAAGCGCGCCATGAGCAATGGCGCCGACGCGGCGCCGATGTGCAGCTGCTGACCGGCGTCCAGTGCCAGGAGTACTGCGGCACCGACAAGATTTCCGCCGCGCTGCTCGACCGCCGCGCCGGCACCATCAACCCCATGGGGTATACCCAAGGCCTGGCCGCGGCGGTTGCGCGCCTGGGCGGCAAGTTGTTCCAGCAATCGGCCGTGGAAGGCCTGGAGCGCGAAGGCGATGCCTGGCGGGTCAAGACTGCCCGCGGCTCGGTGCGCGCCGAGAAGGTGGTGATCTCGACCGGGGCCTACACCGAGGGTGATTGGAGCAACCTGCAGAAGCAGTTCTTCCGTGGCTACTACTACCAGGTCGCTTCCAAGCCGCTGCGCGGTGCTGCTGCCGACAAGGTTCTGCCACATGGCCAAGGCTCGTGGGACACCCGCACGGTGCTCAGCAGCATCCGTCGCGACGACCAGGGCCGCCTGCTGCTTGGCAGCCTTGGACGGGTAGATAACAAGCCTGCATGGTTCGTGCGCAGTTGGGCTGACCGCATCCAGAGCCATTACTACCCTGAGCTGGGCAAGGTCGAGTGGGAGATGCACTGGACCGGCTGCATCGACTTCACCCCTGACCACCTGATGCGCCTGTTCGAGCCGGCGCCGGGGTTGGTTGCGGTGACGGGCTACAACGGGCGCGGCAATACCACCGGCACGGTGATTGGCCGGGCGTTCGCCGAGTTTCTGCTCAAGGGCGAGGCGGACAGCCTGCCGATCCCGTTCTCGCCGATGACTGGGGTGAGTGCGCCGTCGTTGCGCACCGCGTTCTACGAGTCCGGGTTCTCGCTGTACCACGCGGGGCAGTGTTTGCGGGTAGTGCTATAGGTGTTTGTACCGGCCCTATCGCCGGCAAGCCGGCTCCCACAGGGTTCTGCGGCGCTGCGGATGGCGCAGGTGGCACAGACTCATTTTGGGCGCCGCTTGCCGGCGATAGGGCCGGTGCAGACTGCAGCATTACCTGTGCAACCAGCTGAGAAAGCCACCTTTCTTGATCGCGGTCGGCTTTTGCAGCAGCAATGACTCCCGGCTCTGGCGCCGGAACCGCTGCAACTTGGTCAACGCCGTCTGCACCTCGCCGCGCTGTACCAGGCAGCTGCGCACCTGCTCCTTCTCGATGCGATACAGCACGCAGCTGGTCAGGGTACGGAATTCGGCAAACGAGTCATCCTCATCGATGAGGCCCTCTATCCCCAGCACTTCCCCCGGCCCCATGCGCCCGGCTTCCACTAACGTCTCGCCATCGCGAATCGCCGCCGAAACCACGCCGCTACCGATCACCAGCAAGTGATCGGAATGCTCGCCCACGCCCAGAATCACTTGGTCTGCCAGGTACTCGACGGCAGTCATGCGCTGGCTCAAGGCATCGCGCTCCTCGTCAGTCAACGAACGGAACACCCGTACCTCGTCCAGCACTTCACGCTGACGGCTGCGCGGCGGCATGGCCAGGTCGACGTTCCACATCACGCCACTGGCCTCCAGGTGCCGATGTGCAAGGTCGAACAGCTGGTTGCGCGCCTCGGTCTTGCCGCCCATGTCAGCGACGAAGCCGCTGGCTTCGTACTCCACCGATTCCAGCGTCGAGGCCTTCACCGTCACTTTCGGCTTGGGTGATGCGAGTATCGCGCGGGTGCCTTGCAAGGCCTTTTCCAGCGCATCGAAGACCCGCTTCGGCCTTACCTTGGCGGGTACCACCACACTGATCGACACCCCATGCACATCGGCCGGGCGGCTGTGGTTGAGCAACTTGGCCTTTGCCGCCACCGAGTTGGGGATCACCGCCAGGCTGCCGGAGCCGGTGAGCAGGCGGGTGGCCCGCCAGTCGATGTCCAGCACCTTGCCTTCAGTGCCGTCGATCGAGATCGCATCGCCGATCTGATAAGGCCGCGTGGTGTTCAGCACGATCCCGCTGAACACGTCGGCCAAGGTGCTTTGCAACGCCAGGCCAATGACGATGGCCATCACCCCGGAGGTGGCCAGCAAGCCCTTTACCGGCAGCTGCATCACATAGCCTGCAGCGGCGACCACCGCCGCCAGGAAGATCAGCGCCCCCAGCACATCCTGCAGCAACCGCCCGCCATGGCTGCCGCGCGCCCCCAGCAGCAGGCCGAACACCACCGTCACCGTGCGTGCGCCGAACAGCCACCAGCCTATCGCCAGCACCGTGGCCATCAGGTTGCGCGACACGTCGTCGACCCAGGGCGGCGGTTGCAGCGGGCTCATCCCGGCAGTCACCAGGACCCAGCTGAACAGCAGGAAAATCGCCAGCCGTGCACCGATACGCCATGCCCTGCGCTGAACAGGGATCAGTTGCCAAAGCACGAGGTCGAGCAGGATCAGGGCACAACCGAGCAACAAAGGGGACGACTGGATGAAAGCCAGCATGGTGGTCTCGGGTGTGAGGGGAGGGCTGTGTGTAGTAATAGAGCAGGTTGAGGTGGCCGGCAATGGGGGCGAGTGAACCTTACAGGCGCATTTCACCCGCGCGCCATCGACGGCTGTGGGAGTGCCGTCCAGCCTCCAGCGTGGCTCGCCTTCGATGATGGCGCCTGGAACCCCGCAATGCGGGCGAAGGTGGTATTTGCGAGCCGGCCCAGGGCCCACAATCATCGTTCACAAAACAGAACGCTAAAGCCAAAAATCACTATCTACCGCTCCAAAGGTGGTGGTTTTAATCTTCTCCCATCAACGCGAAACACCCAACTTACTGAACATCCAAACCCTTAGGAGCACGACCATGACCCACTTCAAATACAACCGCCTGAACAAAGACGACGCCGCCGTTCTGCTGGTCGACCACCAGGCTGGCCTGCTGTCCCTGGTCCGTGACATCGAGCCGGATGCGTTCAAGAACAACGTGCTGGCCCTGGCGGACCTCGCCAAGTTCTTCAACCTGCCGACCATCCTCACCACCAGCTTCGAACAAGGCCCCAACGGCCCGCTGGTACCGGAGCTCAAAGCACTGTTCCCGGACGCCCCGTACATCGCCCGCCCTGGCCAGATCAACGCCTGGGACAACGAAGACTTCGTCAAGGCGGTGAAGGCCACCGGCAAGAAGCAACTGATCATCGCCGGCGTAGTGACCGAGGTGTGTGTAGCCTTCCCGGCGCTGTCGGCACTGGAAGAAGAGTTCGAGGTGTTCGTGGTGACCGACGCTTCCGGCACCTTCAATGCCATGACCCGCGACGCTGCCCACGACCGCATGAGCCAGGCTGGCGCACAACTGATGACCTGGTTCGGCGTGGCATGTGAGCTGCACCGCGACTGGCGCAACGACGTCGAAGGGCTGGCGGCGCTGTGCTCCAACCACATCCCGGATTACCGCAACCTGATGACCAGCTACAACGCCTTCAACGCCGGCAAGTAAGCCGACCCCCTCGGGCACCGGCAGCGGTGCCCGCGCAGGGCAGCACACTCATCCAATCATCCGCCCGTCCGCCGTTGCACAGTGGATGCGGGCAAGCTCATCCCAAGGAACGCCGATGAACACCGCATTCCAAGACAACCGCAACGTGGTGACGCTGGTCATCCAGCACAAGGTCCGCGCCCAGGCACTGGCCAGCTACGAGGCTTGGCTCAAGCGTACGGTCAGCACCGCACGGCGCCAGCCGGGGCACCTCGACGTCAACGTGATCCGCCCGGACGACGGCGGGCTGCACTTCACCACCGTGGTGCGCTTTGCAGATGCCAGCTTGTTGCAGGCCTGGGTCAACTCCAGCGAGCGCCAGACGCTGGTCAACGAAGTGCTACCGCTGCTCGACGGCGGCGACCACACCCAGGTGCATGAAGACCCGGAGTTCTGGTTCACACCGCCCAGCATGACGTCCGCGCAACCGCCGCGCTGGAAGCAGGCCCTGCTGACCTACCTGGTGATCTGCCCGATGACCATGATCATTCCGCAATTGCTGGCGCCGTTGTTCATCCGCTTCCCGCAGTTTGGCGGGATGGTCACAGGCAACCTGATCGTCAACCTGTTCGTGATCCTGCCCGTGGTGTTTTTCATCATGCCTTGGGTAACCCGTCGTTGCGCCAACTGGCTGCGCAGCTGATTCATCTCTCGACCAAGACACTTCAAGGAGATACAGACATGACTACGCTCGTTACCCGCGATGGCACTTCGATCTATTACAAGGACTGGGGCAGCGGCAAGCCCGTGCTGTTCAGCCATGGCTGGCCGCTGGATGCCGACATGTGGGACTCGCAGATGGAGTACCTGGCCAGCCGCGGCTACCGCGCAATCGCCTTCGACCGCCGTGGTTTCGGCCGCTCGGGCCAGCCGTGGAACGGTTATGACTACGACACCTTCGCTGACGACATCGCCCAGCTGATCGAGCACCTCGACCTGCGCGACGTGACCCTGGTGGGCTTCTCCATGGGTGGCGGCGACGTCAGCCGCTACATCGCCCGCCATGGCAGCGCACGGGTTGCCGGGCTGGTGTTGCTGGGCGCGGTGACGCCGGTGTTCGGGAAGCGCGACGATAACCCGGAGGGTGTCGACACCTCGGTATTCGACGGTATCCAGGCTGGCCTGCGGGCGGACCGGGCGCAGTTCATCGCTGATTTCGCCACGCCGTTCTATGGGCTGAACCATGGGCAGCAGGTGTCTCAGGGGGTGCAGACGCAGACCCTGAACATTGCGCTGATGGCTTCGATCAAGGCCACGCTGGATTGCGTCAGTGCGTTCTCTGAAACCGACTTCCGCCCGGACATGGCCAAGATCGATGTACCGACCTTGGTGATCCACGGTGACGACGATCAGATCGTACCGTTCGAGACTACCGGCAAGCGGGCTGCGGAGTTGATTCGGGGGGCTGAGCTGAAGGTATACAGCGGGGCGCCGCACGGGTTCGCAGTGACCCATGCGCAGCAGCTCAATGAAGACCTGCTGGCGTTCCTGAACCGCTGAGCAGGCTAGGGCCGCGTTGCGGCCCATCGCCGGCAAGCCGGCTCCTACCTCGGCCGCATCCGCTTCAAGCCCTGTGCGGTGCCTGTGGAAGCCGGCTTGCCGGCGAAGAGGCCGGCCCTGCCAGCACAAAATGTAAACAGGGCTAACCTTCTTCAACCCACCGCACATCCATGCAATCCCTGGCCAGGCTTGAACCGGCATGCTCCGCAGTTGCCCCAGCCGCCGCACCCAGACGGAGGAGAAGATGTCCCAGGACCCCAACGACAAGACCCGTCGCCAGTTCCTTGCCACCAGTACCGTGCTCGGTGCCGCCGGCGCGCTCTGGTCCGCATTGCCCTTCACCGGCGCCGCCGGCTCCGCCCACGCATCCATCCAAGGAGGTTCCATGACCGCCGACCTGATCCTGTTCAACGGCAAACTGCATACAGTCGACCGTGAAAAGCCCACCGCCACTGCCGTCGCCATCAAAGATGGCCGCTTCATTGCCGTGGGCAACGACGCCGAGGCCATGGCCCACAAGGGTGCTGCTACGCAGATCATCGACCTGAAGCAGCGCACGGTGATCCCGGGCCTGAACGACTCGCACCTGCACCTGATCCGCGGCGGTCTGAACTACAACCTTGAACTGCGTTGGGAAGGTGTGCCGTCGGTAGCCGATGCCCTGCGCATGCTCAAGGACCAGGCGGCGCGCACCCCAACGCCGCAGTGGGTGCGCGTGGTCGGTGGCTGGAACGAATTCCAGTTCGCTGAAAAACGCATGCCCACCCTGGAAGAAATCAACCAGGCTGCGCCCGATACCCCGGTGTTTCTGCTGCACCTGTACGACCGCGCACTGCTCAACCGTGCCGCGCTCAAGGCCGTGGGCTACAGCAAGGACACGCCAAACCCGCCGGGCGGTGAAATTCAGCGCGACAAGTTCGGCAACCCGACTGGCATGCTCATCGCCCGCCCCAACGCGATGATCCTTTACGCAACCTTGGCCAAAGGGCCTAAGCTGCCGCTGGAATACCAGGTCAACTCGACCCGCCAGTTCATGCGTGAGCTCAACCGCCTGGGCCTGACCAGCGCCATCGACGCAGGGGGCGGCTACCAGAACTTCCCCGACGACTACGCGGTGATTCAGGAACTGGCCGACAACGACCAGCTGACGGTGCGCATCGCCTACAACCTGTTCACCCAAAAGCCCAAGGAAGAGCTGGACGACTTCAGGAAGTGGACTTCCAGTGTCAAGCTGCACAGCGGCACCGACTTCCTGCGCCATAACGGCGCCGGTGAGATGCTGGTGTTCTCTGCCGCCGACTTCGAGGACTTCCTCGAACCGCGCCCGGACCTGCCGCAAACCATGGAAGAGGAGCTGGAACCGGTGGTGCGCCACCTGGTCGAGCAGCGCTGGCCGTTCCGCCTGCACGCCACCTACAACGAATCGATCACGCGCATGCTCGACGTGTTCGAGAAGGTCAACCGCGATATCCCGTTCAACGGGTTGCCCTGGTTCTTCGACCACGCCGAGACCATCACGCCTCAGAACATCGAGCGCGTGCGTGCGTTGGGCGGCGGTATTGCCATCCAGGACCGCATGGCGTTCCAGGGTGAGTACTTCGTCGATCGCTACGGTGCGAAGGCCGCCGAGCAGACCCCGCCGATCAAGCGAATGCTCGAAATGGGTGTGCCTGTGGGCGCCGGTACCGACGCCACCCGGGTCTCCAGCTACAACCCTTGGACGTCGCTGTACTGGTTGGTCAGCGGCAAGACGGTTGGCGGCATGGAGCTGTACCCGGAGGGCCTGAGCCGCGATACCGCGCTGCAACTGTTCACCCAGGGCAGCGCGTGGTTCTCCAGCGAGCAGGGCAAGAAAGGCCAGATCAAGGTTGGCCAGCTGGCGGACCTGGCGGCGCTGTCGCTGGATTTCTTCAGCGTTGATGAAGAGGCGATCAAGGGCATCGAGTCGGTACTGACTATCGTCGACGGCAAGGTCGTGTACGGCGCTGGCGAATTCGACAAGCTCGGCCCGCCACAGGTCCCGGTATTGCCGGAGTGGTCGCCAGTGGTCAAGGTGCCGGGGCACTGGCGCGTGGGTACGCCCTCATTGGCTGCAGCGGTGCACCAGTGCAGCGGGCCTTGCGGGGTGCATGCGCACAGCCATGAAAAAGCGCGGCATTCGAGTGTGCCGGTGAATGACTACCAGGGCTTCTGGGGGGCCTTGGGCTGTTCGTGCTTTGCGTTTTGAGCTGATGTGAAGAGTGGCTCCCCAGCGGTTATGCCAGTCAGTTAGTGTTATCAGGGCTGCTACGCAGCCCTTCCCCAACGCGACCGCGCAGTTCTTCAGGCCTGCGCTTTACCTGAGGAAGCGACCGTCTTGCCCAATTGCTAAAGGCCGGCGCGATCCATGTGGGGGCCGGCTTGCCGGCGATGGGCCGCACAGCGGCCCGCAATCGCTTGACTCACCGGTATCAACGCTATCTGGTCTTGGCGATCTCGATATCATTCAAGGCCTTGGTCTTGAAGGCACCTGCAGTCGTGATGCTCAGGTCAGAAGCTGCCTGTGAGTGGGTATTCGATGATCAGGTAGATGCGGTCAATGTCGTCGCCTGCCTGGGCCTCGTTGGCGCGGTGGCTGACGTGGGAGAACGAGAGGCTGAGGTCTTTGGCGGCGCCGGACTGCACCACATACTTGAGGTCGAGGTCGCGTTCCCAGTGGCGGCCACCTTGACCCTGCTGGCCCGTGTAGGCACCGCCTGCCGGAGCATGCGTGCCGTCAATGGCGCTGCCGCTGACATAACGCCCCATCAGGCTGAGGCCGGGCACACCCAGGGTGGCGAAATTGAGGTCGTAGCGCAGTTGCCAAGAGCGCTCGCCTGGGCCGTTGAAGTCGGCGTATTTGATCGAGTTGGCCAGGTAGATGGAGTCGCCCCCGACGAAATCGAACGGGGTGTTGCCCTCGATCTTCTGGTACGCCAGGGTCACGGCGTGGGCACCGAAGCGGTATCTGCCTGAAAGGCTGTAGGCGAGGGTGTCGATGGCGCCGGCACTCGCGCTGCCGGTGTCACGGGTCTGGTACAGGTTGCCGTCCAGGTACCAGTTGCCCTCGGCCAGGTTCAGGTTGAGATAAGCCTGGCGCCAGGTGTCCTGCAGCTGCCCGGCGTACAGCGCGCCGCCGAACGGGCCATCGGGGCCGAAGGTGGCGCCGGCCAGGCTGATGGCGCGGCCTTGGGTGGTGGCGCCATAGCCGCTGAAGTCGTCATGGGCCGAGCTGTTGTCCTGGTTGTTGAACGCGGTGAAGCGCCCCGCCTGCAGGTGCCAGCCGGGCAGGTCGGTGTTCTCCAGCAGCCAGCCGGTGGCGTATTCCGGGTGCAGGCGTTTGTCGCCGGTGTCGAATACCGGGGTTTGCACCGTCAATTCGCCGTAGCGCAGCTGTGTGTTGCCCAGGCGTAACTTCAGCGCCGCGCCGGCGCTGGAGTAGTCGGACTCGGCGCGGCCGTCGCTGTCACGTGGCAGCAACCCGGTGCCAGCATGGCCGCGGCCGCCGTCGAGCTTGAGGCCAAGGAAGCCATGGGCGTCGATGCCCACACCGAGAGTGCCTTCGGTGAAGCCGGAGCGAACCTCGCCGATGAAGCCTTGGGCCCATTCCTGGCGGTAGTTCTGGCCGCTACCTGAGGGCGAGCGGAAGTCGCTGTGCAGGAAATAGTTGCGGCTGAGCAGCGACCAGCCGGGCTCATCTGCCTGGCTGAGCGCGGGGCAAAGGGCGAGGGTGGCGAGCAGGGCGCGGCCTGGCCCGTGAGTGGCGCGGATCATGGGGGCTCCGGGTTGGATGATCCGGGACTGTGCGGCAAGCGTAGAACAGGGTCTTGTAAGCGTGTGCTGGTTCAGGCCATGTCGCTGATCGCGAATTCCTCCGCCAGGTGGTCGATCAGCGACCGCACCGAGGGCAACAACCCACGCCGCGAAGGGAAAATGGCATGCACGATGCCGCAACGTGGGTGCCACTGCGGCAATAGCTCCACCAAACGGCCTTCGGCCAGATCTTCGCGCACAGCCACCCGTGGCAAGTGCGCGATACCCACCCCGGCCACCACGAAATGGCGCAGGGCAAACAGGTCATCGGTGACCATGCGCGGTGTGTGACGGATTACGATACTGCGGCTCATGTCCTCGCCCTGGAACAGTTCCCACTGGTAATCGCGCTGGGCGCTACCCCAGTGCACGCTGGGCAGCGTGCCGAGCAACTGCGGGTCGAAGCCCTTGGGCAACTGCTGCAGATACTGCGGGTGCCCCACCAGGCACTGGGTGCTGTTGCTCAGCACCTTCATCACCATGTCGGTGTTTTCCAGCGGCGGGAAGCGCACGCGCAGCGCGACGTCGAAGCCCTCGTGCAGCAGGTCGACGCGGCGGTTGGTGCTCTCGATGAACAGCTCTACCTGTGGGTACTTGAGCATGTAGCGGGTGAGCATTGGCCCGACCCAGGAGTTGAGCAGTGTGGTCGGGCAACTGATGCGCACCAAGCCGCGCGGCTCGCTGCGGTTGCGCTCGATGATTTCCGCTGCACCTTCGGCCTCTACACGCATGGCCAGGCAACGGTTGTAGTAGGCCTGGCCGATCTCGGTGAGCGAGCAGTGCCGGCTGGTGCGGTGCAGCAGGCGCACGCCCAGGCGGTCCTCAAGGTCGGCGATGCGGCGGCTGAGTTTCGACTTGGGCATGTCCAGTGCCCGCCCGGCCGGGGCGAAGCCGCCGTGCTCGACCACCTGGGTGAAATAGTAGAGGGAGTTCAGGTCTTCCAATGATCGTTCTCCAGGTGGAACGCTAAGGGCAATTTTCGCAGTCTACCGCTCTAAAGGTGATGATTTTAATCTGTGCCCATCAACGCGAAACACCCCAGATTGCTGAAAAATTCATAAACCTCAGGAGCACAGAACATGAGCAAATTCACCTACAACCGCCTCAACAAAGACGACGCCGCCGTGCTGCTGGTCGACCACCAGGCTGGCCTGCTGTCCCTGGTCCGTGACATCGAGCCGGATGCGTTCAAGAACAACGTGCTGGCCCTGGCGGACCTCGCCAAGTTCTTCAACCTGCCGACCATCCTCACCACCAGCTTCGAACAAGGCCCCAACGGCCCGCTGGTACCGGAGCTCAAAGCACTGTTCCCGGACGCCCCGTACATCGCCCGCCCTGGCCAGATCAACGCCTGGGACAACGAAGACTTCGTCAAGGCGGTGAAGGCCACCGGCAAGAAGCAGCTGATCATCGCCGGTGTAGTGACCGAGGTGTGTGTAGCCTTCCCCGCGCTGTCGGCACTGGAAGAAGAGTTCGAGGTGTTCGTGGTGACCGATGCCTCCGGCACCTTCAACGCCATGACCCGCGACGCCGCCCACGACCGCATGAGCCAGGCGGGCGCACAACTGATGACCTGGTTCGGCGTGGCATGTGAGCTGCACCGCGACTGGCGCAACGATGTAGAAGGGCTGGCGGCGCTGTGCTCCAACCACATTCCGGATTATCGGAATTTGATGACCAGCTATAACGCGTTGACTGCTGGGAACTAATACGTAGCAACTTGACGGATGGCTCCTACAAAAGGGGCCATCTTTACTTGATCCATAAGTATTGTCAGCGGCACTAGCTGGTGGAGGAACCCTGTCGATGGCTGGATCATCATCATCGGGTGAGACCTCCACACCCTGGCTTGGGGGTGTATGAATATCAAGCATGATTACAGGGCCACTGGTGACAGTGGCCCTTTTCTTTGTTCGACAGCACACAGTATCGCTTGTAGAGCAGCTTCCCATGTCGATGTTTGTTCAGTGCCTTTGCACCGCACTGCATGATGAAGGCGAGCCTATTGGTGCCATTGGTGTAAGCGACCTCCCGCGCCTCGAACGGCCCGGTTGATGTACCCAGCGCTACTTTCACATATCGCTAAGTAGCGTCTTGTCGTTTCCAGAAAATGTGACGGACACCCAAAAGATGGGCTGAGACTAATGCCAGACAGTTAGCGTTATCAGGGCTGCGCAGCAGCCCCCTAGCAGCGCTGTAATAGCCCGAGCGCTCGACGGGGCCAGCGAGTACTTGGGGCCGCTTTGCGGCCCATCGCCGGCAAGCCCGGCTTGTATGGTTAGACTTGAAGGGGTGGTGGGACTAAATGCCGGATTCTGACTGTTGACGCAGTACAGACTGTGGGAGACATCGCCCCACCC
>NZ_JBIVGN010000022.1:0-82908 GCF_044748705.1 Pseudomonas sp. NPDC089758 | reverse complement strand
CTCGCACGAGTGGCATTCGCCCTGATGAGAAATCAGGACGAATACGTTACCAAAGGCGGGAAAATGGCTTGCTGATAACCATAGAATCTCCCACATGGATTGCGTCAGCTTTTAGAGATTGGGCAAGACGCTTGCTTCCTCAGGTAAAGCGCAGCCTGAAGAACAGCTCGGTCGGGGTGGGAGCCGGCTTGCCGGCGATGGGCTGCGCAGCAGCCCCCTAGCAGCGCTGTAATAGCCCGAGCGCTCGATGGGGCCAGCGAGTACTTGGGGCCGCTTTGCGGCCCATCGCCGGCAAGCCCGGCTCCCACATGGATTGCGTCAGCTTTTAGAAATTGGGCAAGACGCTTGCTTCCTCAGGTAAAGCGCAGGCCTGAAGAACAGCGCGGTCGTTGTGGGAGCCGGCTTGCCGGCGATGGGCCGCAAAACGGCCCCGGATCACTTAACTGGCTGGCATTACGCCTGAGCCCTCTTTGTATTCGACGTACAAGCCTCAATCCGCATCCGAATCGAACAATCGCTCCAACTCCATCCGCGCTTCCTTGGCCGTCTGCATCACCTTGGCCCGGTCATCACGCACCTGCCCCTGTGCCTCCAGCACTTCCTCGTCATGCTGGGCAAACCGATCGATGCGGTCCGCCGCCTGTTCACTGCTCAGCCCCAACCCGACCAGCGCCCGGCGGGTCATTTCCAGGCTCGAATAGAACGTCTCGCGAATAGGCTCTGCACCAACGTCCACCAGCTTGTGCACATGCTGCCGGTTACGCGCGCGTGCCAGTACTTTGAGGTGAGGGTACAGGCGCTTCACTCGCTCTGCCGTGCGTATGGTCACCTCCGGATCGTCGGTGGTAATGATGAAGTATTCCGCTTCGCCGACCTTGGCAGCGTGCAGCACTTCGGGGCGCTGTGGGTCGCCGTAAAACACCGGCGCCTGTTCGAACATACGGGTCATCTCGATGGCGTCCACCGAGGTTTCCAGGGCCACGAAAGGGATTTTCTGCGCACGCAGGATGCGTGAGACGATCTGCCCCATGCGGCCCATGCCGACGATCACCACACGCGGGGTACCGGCATCGATGGCTTTGTATTGCTCAGGTACTTCACGCGCAGGCTGCGTGCGCTTGAGGGCACGGGCGCAGCCGAGCATCAGCAGCGGGGTGATGGCCATCGACAGGGTGATGGTCATCAGCAGCAGGTCGTAGGTCTGGGTGTCGAACAGGCCCTGGTCCTTGCCCAGCTTGAACACCACGAAGGCAAACTCACCGCCGGCGGCCAGTACCATCCCCAGGCGCAGTGCGCTGGCGCTGTTCAGGCCACCGGCCAAGCGGCCGACACCCATCAGCAGCACCAGTTTGACCGTCACCAACAGCAGGGTCAGGCCCAGCAGAACGAGTGGCATTTCCAGCAGCAGGCGCAGGTTTGCACCCATACCCACACTCATGAAAAACAGCCCCAGCAGCAGGCCTTTGAACGGTTCGATCTGTGATTCCAGCTCATGCCGGTATTCCGAGTCGGCCAGCAGCAAGCCCGCGAGGAAGGCGCCCAGGGCCATGGAAATACCGGCTTCCTCCATCAGCCAGGCGGTACCGATCACCACCAGCAACGCGGTGGCGGTGGACACTTCAGGCAGGCCGGTGCGGGCCACGATGCGGAACACCGGGCGCAGTAGGTAGCGCCCGCCGACGATCACCACTGCGATACTGGCGAAGACATTCAGGCCATGCTGCAGGCTGTCACCGTGGCTGGTGTCCGGGCCGCTGGCAGCCAGCAGTGGCACCAGGGCTATCAGCGGGATCGCGGCAATGTCCTGGAACAGCAGGATGGCGAATGCCAGGCGGCCATGCGGGGCGTTGAGCTGCTTGCTCTCGGCCAGGCTCTGCAGGCCCAGGGCGGTGGAAGACAGGGCCAGGCCAAGGCCGACCACGAGGGCGGCCGAGAGTGACTGGCCGAAACCGAACAGGGCAATGGCGCCGATCAGTGCACCGGTCAGCAGCACCTGTGCCGTACCGACGCCGAACACTGACTTGCGCATCAGCCACAGGCGCTTGGGCGACAGTTCCAGGCCGATGATGAACAGCAACAGGACCACGCCCAGTTCGGAAATGTGCGCCACGCTTTCGGTGTCGCGGATCAGGCCCAAGGCCTGTGGGCCGATGGCCACGCCCGCCAGCAGGTAGCCGATCACGGCGCCCAGTTGCAGGCGTTTGGCCAAGGGTACGGCAAGGACGGCGGCGAACAGGAAGATCACCGCGGTTTGCAGAAGGCTGCCTTCGTGTGGCATTGGCTCGAACTCCATGAGCTGCCGGGGCAGCGTTAGAACAGTGTGGCGGGCAATTTTGGGGATTGCGGCTGTCTAAGACAATCTGCCGCAGGAGAGAAACATTGTCCCACCAAGTGTGACAGTTTTATCTCGCGCTTCGCGGGCAACGCGGAACGGTCAGCTCAACTGCCGCCGAACTGGGCCCGGTACTGCGCCGGCGTCATGCCTAGCCGCTCGCAGAACACTTTGCGCATATGCCGGTCACTGCCAAAACCACATTGCGCCGCCACCACCTTCAAAGGACGGTCGCTGCCTTCGAGCAGTTTGCGTGCCTGGTCGATCCGCGCGTTCTGCAGGTACTGCAACGGCGTGATGCCCACCTCACGCTGAAACTTTTCATGTCGTGGATGCTGGCCGCTTGTGCGGCCTGAAGCTGAATTTGGAGTGCATTTCGAGGTATCGATTAGGCTGTTGTCGGGGAAGGCCTCAGGGATAACGCGTTCGCCAAGAACAGGCAGCGTTAACCTTCAATGCCCCATCGCCGGCAGGCCGGCGATGGGGCGAGGGGCTCAACCCAGGCCGAGCAGATCCACACCCAACTGGAAGGCCACCCACAACGCCAGCCCGGTCGCGAATGCCAGCGCGATGTTTTCGAACAGGTTGTTGCGGTATTGCTTGCTGAGCAGCGACTTTTGGTTCGACATGATCAGCAGGCCCAGCGAAATGACAGGCAAGCCAATGATGTTCAACGCACTGACGCCAATGGTCAGGGTCACGAAGTCGGGCATGCCCGGGATCGACCAGATCAGCGGCGTTACCAGAATGAACAGCATGAACCACTTGTGCATCGGGTCCTTGTGGAACTCTTTGCCGTAACGCTCACGCCGCTGCGGGCGGACATGCTGGAAGGCATCGGTAATCAGCATCGGGAAGGCCGTGGTCTTGCCGGAAATGCTGGCGAACAGTGTGGCGAACACACCGATGAAGAAGATGTACCAGCCGATCGGGCCGAAGAATATTTCCAGTGCCTTGCCCAGGTCGCCGAGGGTTTTCACTTCGATGCCGTTTGGCCGCAGTATTTCCGCGCCGACGATCCAGATGGCCAGGTTGATGACGATACCGATGAACACGGCGAACAGCAGGTCGTTGCGCTGGATGCGTTTGTGTTGCGGGCCTACCCAGCCCTTCTGGCGCATCACGTAGGGGTGCACGAAGTTGGCCACCGAGCCTGCCACCGCGCCGATCACCGACACCGCCACCAGCAGTGCACCGTGCACGCCTTCGTCGGCGGGGATGCTGAAGCCGATGGTGCCTTTGACGATACCGGCCACATCCGGGCCAGACATTACGGCCAGTGCCAGAAACGCCAGCGTCATCACCGCCAGCAGCAACTTCATCACGCCTTCGATCATCGCGTAGATGTTGCGCCCGACCAGCATCCACACCGCCAGCACCACAGCCATCGAGCACAGCAGCGGGTAGTCGATGCGCAACAGCATCGCCAGCGCTTCGCCAGCGCCCTTGATCATGTAGGCGTTCATCAGGTGGCCCATTAGCAGCGCGTAGGCCAGCATGAACCAGGCAAATACGGGGTGCAGTTGCGCGTACCCCTGGAGAATGGTCATGCCTTGGTTATTGCACAGCTGGAAGCGGGCGATGATGTTGACGATGAGGTACCTGAGCAGCAACGAAACGGCCAGTACCCACATCATGGCGTAACCGTAGTTGGCGCCTGCCACGGATGAGGTTATCAGATCACCTGCGCCAAGCCAGGACAACACCGCGATGATGCCTGGGCCCAGCAGTTTGATCAGCCGTGTTACGCGGCTTTGAGAGGGTGCGGCAGCACTGCCCTCGGCCGAATGAATGCTCGACATGGGGATGTCTCCGTTATTGTTCTTGTTTAGGAGCGCAGTCGAACACAGTAGATAGGATGTCGTACAACTACATTTTGTTTTCAAATGTGTCTAAGTATTACAGGTTTTAGGTAATGCCTTGTCGCTACAGGTGTCGCGAGCAGTTGCTTTGAATATGCCAGTATCCTGCAAACGCAAAAGGCCGCTTGCGCGGCCTTGTTCGATCTTGCATGGGCATTCAGTTCTGGTTGCCTTGAGCGTTATCGGGCTGGTAGTAGCGAATGCTCCGGACCTGGCCAGTGCTGTCCCGGTAGGTCATGGTGGCCGTGCTTGGCTGGCCCTGGATCGTGGCCGAGGGGGCCAGGCTGATCACCTGCGCGATGTCCAGGTTCATGCCGTAGTGGTAGGGCGTCGCTTCGGTGGACTGAGCAAAGGTACTGGCACTGGTGCCCAGTGCAAGGGTGGCGAGGGTGAGTGCGAATACGGTGCGAAGGGTCATGGTCGTTCTCCAGATTCAGTAAGGGGTGGCGACGATTGCTTTCTGTCTGAAGCCAATATTGCGCGCGATTATTTTGCGCGCAAAATATATTGCCGCTATGGCTAGTATTGAGTGCGCATATGAAGGACCCGCCGCAGGGCTAGTGACTTCCGGGCCGGTACTGCAGGGCTTCGGCCAGGTGCGCCTTGGCGATCGTACTGGCCCCCTCCAAGTCAGCCAGCGTGCGGGCCACCTTCAACAGCCTGTGGGCGGCGCGCAGGGAAAGTGTCAGGCGCTCGCAGGCACTCTCCAGCCAGGCCTGGTCGGCAGCGCACAATTCGCAGTGCCGGCGCAGCCCCTCGAGGTCCAGAAACGCATTGGCACAGCCTTGCCGGCGGTACTGCACCTCGCGTGCCTCGGCCACCTGGGCGGCCACATCGGCGCTGGTCTCGCCGCAAGGTTGGTTGTTGAGCGTGGTGGTTTCACGCGCCACGGTAAGGTGCAGATCGATGCGGTCCAGCAGCGGGCCGGAAAGCTTGTTGCGGTAGCGCTGGATCTGTTCGGTGCTGCAGCGGCAGCGGCCGGTGGGGTCGCCCAGGTAGCCGCAAGGGCAGGGGTTCATGGCCGCCACCAGTTGGAAGCGCGCCGGAAAGCGTACTTTGTCCCGTGCCCGGGCAATCACGATCTCGCCGGACTCCAGCGGCTCGCGAAGCACCTCAAGTACACGACGCTCGAACTCCGGCAATTCATCGAGAAACAGTACCCCATGGTGCGCCAAGGTGATTTCACCTGGTTGTGGCCGGCTGCCTCCGCCGACCAGCGCGGGCCCGGACGCTGAGTGGTGCGGATGGCGAAACGGCCGTTGCGGCCAGCTATCAAGGGGTTTGTGCCCGCTTACCGACTGGATGGCTGCCACTTCCAGCGCTTCATGTTCATCCAGCGGCGGCAGCAGGCCGGGCAGGCGGCTGGCGAGCAGTGTCTTGCCTGTGCCGGGCGGGCCGGTGAACAGCAGGTTATGAGCACCTGAGGCCGCCAGCAGTAACGCACGCTTGGCGGCTACTTGGCCCTGCACCTCGCTGAGGTCGGGGTAAGGGCGGCTGTGCAGCAATAGACCGTTAGCGGCAAAGGGAGGCAGAGGTACCTGGCCGTTGAGGTGCGCCACCAGTTCCAGCAGGTGCCCCACCGCGTACACCACCAGCCCACCCGCCAGGCTCGCCTCTTCGGCGTTTTCCCGCGGCACTACCAATGCCCGGCCAGCCTCGCGCGCCGCCAGTGCCGCAGGCAGCACGCCCTGAACCGGGCGCAGCTTGCCAGACAGCGCCAGTTCGCCCAGGCATTCGATATCGGTCAATGTGGCCACCGGCACCTGACCGTCAGCGGCAAGGATGCCCAGGGCGATGGCCAGGTCGTAGCGCCCGCCATCCTTGGGCAGGTCTGCCGGTGCCAGGTTCTGGGTGATGCGCCTTTGCGGGTAGTTCAGCCCGGAGTTGACGATGGCGCTGCGCACCCGGTCCTTGCTTTCCTTGACCGTGGTTTCGGGCAGGCCGACCAGCGTGAGAGTGGGCAGCCCGTTGGCCAGGTGAGTTTCGACGCTGACCGCCGGTGCCTGCACGCCAACCTGGGCGCGGCTGTGGACGAGGGCAAGGGACATGGACGCTCCGTTGTCGCGAAGAGGGGGCCGCTTCCTGCGGCATTGCCAAGCATAGCGAGGCTCAGGAGGCCAGGAGCAAGAAGAGTGCATCCTCGTTTTTCACGTCAGCACAAAAATGGATCCAATAACTTTGCACCCGGCAAATCTATGGCTTAGTGTTTAAACGTTACTTTCCTGCCATCGGATGGCAATGCATCGCCTGCAAATGGACTTGAGGTACTGCCCATGCAATCACTCACTCGCACCCGCCAGCAGATCCTGGAACGGGTCAAGGCCAATGAGTTCACTGAACTCAACCGTTTCTTCGATACCCTTCAGGCGCAGTGGCGGCAAGCGCGCCCTGGGGAGTGCCCGGCCTACCTTGAGGCCGTTCAGGGGCACATGCTGGTCGACTGGGATGTCGAAGGCAGCAAGGCCCTGACCCAGCGCCTCAACGCCTGGATCGAGGCCTGCCCCAAGGCCTATCACCCCCAGGTGGCCATGGGCTTTCACTGCTTCAATCGTGCTTGCCACATTCGCGGTACGGCTCCCGCCCATGAGGTGTCTGCAGCGCGCTGGCTGGCCGCCGAGCAAGCCTGCGAAATGGCTGCGGCGCACTTTCTGAGGGCCATCGAGCGATGCGCGCAGCCCGTAGCGGCGGCGATCGGTATGTTGCAGATCAGTGCGCACTTTCGTGAGCCAGGCTGGCTGGTGGAGCTGTTTCATGGCCGGCCGGCGCGCTTTCGGCCCAGTGCCCATGCCGATGTCGAAGTGCAGGAGGCCGCTGCACCGTTGCTGGTCAAATATGGACTGGCACCGCTGGTCGAGCTGCCGCACGTGTTGCCTTCGTGCCTGAGTCTGCGCCCGCTCGCCGAGCAGGGGGCTGCGCGGGACTACTGGCTGCGGCATGCCTTGAACGGGTTCCCTGGCTGTTTCGAGGCGGTCGAGGCCTATGCCAGCTACCTGACACCCCGTTGGGGCGGTAGCTATGAGGCCATCGATGCCGTGGCCAGCGGCCCTTTGTGTCGGGACTGGCCTGAAACCTTGCGTAATGCGATCCGCTGGCTGGCGCTTGAGGATCAGTTCCGGCTGCCGCCTGCTGATCAGGCGCAGCAGGTCGCGGCTTGGCAGCGCGTCTTCGAGCGGTGGATGCAACGCGAGCTCAGGCCAAAGGAACGCGCCACGC
Source organism: Pseudomonas sp. NPDC089758 (assembly GCF_044748705.1). Classification (NCBI taxonomy): domain Bacteria; kingdom Pseudomonadati; phylum Pseudomonadota; class Gammaproteobacteria; order Pseudomonadales; family Pseudomonadaceae; genus Pseudomonas; species Pseudomonas sp. NPDC089758. The sequence continues at coordinate 75,501 of NZ_JBIVGN010000022.1, read as the reverse complement.
TCATGGCGTGGCGAGGGGCCTTTCGCCGCCATTCGCTGCAAGATTACCCCGGTGCGATGTGCGACTTCGTCGCCTCTGTCGCGCTATACCCCGACCAGGGCTTCGTACCGGCCATTGGCGAGCCGTTCTACAGCGTTGTCTGCCTGGTCGTGACCCATGGTGTGCCTGACGATGCGCAGAGCCTGCGTATCGCCATCGAGCGGTTAAGCGAAAACCGCAGGCAAGCGGCGGCCTGTGCGTTGCGCTCGGTTGGGCACCAGTTCGGCGTGTGGGGTTTCAGGCAGTGCGTCGAGCAGGCGCGTATCTGGCTGCACGCTGCGGTGAAACGCCAGTGCGGGCGCGAGGGGCTGGGCTTTGATGTACTCGAGGTGGCGCGCCTGCTTTGGGCCGCCAAGTACCACGAGGCCGCGTATTTTCTATACAGGCAGTGTGCCGAGTGCAAGCTGCCCGATGCCGCCGCCGCGCTTTATGCGCTGCATTGCGGTCGGCTCGAGAATACGCCGGAACACTACATCGATACTGGGGTTGCTGCGCATTGGCTGCTGTGTGCCGCGCAGTCAGGCAGCCAGGTAGCCAAGTACGAACTGGCCTGCCAGCGCATGCGTGATGAACAGAGTTTGAGCGAGCGTAGCGCGATGCTGGCGGTCAGGCGCTTGCTGCTCGATTGCCTGGGCAACGAAGCGCTCGATGCCCATGCCCGCTTGCAAGTGGCCATTTTGCAGCGCCAATTCGGCGACCCTCGGGAACGTGCGGAGGCGGTCGCCTATTTGCTGGATCTGGTGCACTACCCCGATTGCGCGATAGCCGGGCGAGCCAGCGCGGAGCTTGGCCTGGCCTGGATGCACGGGCATGGTACGCGCAAGCCGAGCCGCTTTGCGGCCATCGAGTGGGCCAACCGTGCTGTCGCGCTGCAGCCGGGGGATGCGACCATCGAGGGCATTCAGGCGCAGATTTGCAACTCGCACAACCTGTTCAGGACGCTGTTCACGGTGTGCGGCGCAACGCTGTTTCGAGGGGACTTGCACGCCAGTGAGCTGCCGCCCAAGCCAAGCAGCCAGGCGCCGGGCCGGGTGCGGGCTCCCGCGTGAGGGCAGGGCGCGGAGCTTACTCCTGTGACGCAGGTGCCATGCGCGCTTCCAGCTCGGCGACCTGTTTCTCCAGGGCCTCCAGGCGCGCACGGGTGCGGGCCAATACGACCATCTGGCTGTCGAATTCTTCGCGGCTGACCAGGTCCAGCTTGCTGAAGGCACCTTGCATCAGCACCTTGAACTGGCTTTCCAGTTCAGCGCGGGGCTGGGCGGTGTCGCCGCTGAACAGGCGCGAGGCCTGGTCGCTGAGGGCATCGAGAAGGGCTTTGGGCGCGAGCATGATCGGCTGTCCACTGCAGATGGGTAATGGCCGGCAGTGTAACACGGGGCCGGTTTGCCGCTCCGTTGCACATTTTTCGAGCAGCCCCGTGCACTGCTGCGCACCAAAGTTGTGCATCTTTTCAATGCTGGCGACTGGCCAATCCTCAATCTTTCACGCAACTGCCTGTTTTTCAGCGCTTTAACAGAACTGGCAAGGTTTCTGCAAAGACCTGTACGAGCCATGCACTGATGCAGTTCCTTGTGACCAGGCAGTGCGCACGCGGAGCCGGATGCCGACGACGCGTTACAAAGCCAACCGCTGCGCTTAGACTTGAGACGGGTTTGTTTTCCTGGGGCAAGTCCACCAAATCGGGAGAGAGTTTCATGAAGCTAGTCACAGCCATCATCAAGCCGTTCAAGCTGGACGACGTGCGCGAGTCACTGTCGGAAATCGGCGTGCAGGGCATCACCGTCACCGAAGTCAAAGGCTTCGGTCGGCAGAAGGGTCACACCGAGCTGTATCGCGGTGCGGAATACGTGGTCGACTTCCTGCCCAAGGTGAAGATCGACGTCGCCATCGACGACAAGGACCTCGATCGAGTGATCGAAGCCATCACCAAGGCCGCCAACACCGGCAAGATCGGTGACGGCAAGATCTTCGTGGTGAATCTGGAGCAGGCAATCCGCATCCGTACCGGCGAAACCGATACCGACGCGATCTAAGCGCCCAAAAAAAGCCTCACCAAACCCAACGCCCCAGGAGAAAACAACATGACTCTGCGTAAGATCGCAGGGCTAGGAGCCCTATTGTCCCTCGTAATGCCGGGCATCGCCCTGGCAGAGGAGGCTGCCGCCCCTGTACTGAACTCCGGTGACACCGCCTGGATGCTGACTGCCACGGCGCTGGTGCTGTTCATGACCATCCCGGGCCTGGCCCTGTTCTACGGCGGCATGGTGCGTTCGAAGAACGTACTCTCGGTGATGATGCAATGCTTTGCCATCACCGGCCTGATGAGCATCCTCTGGGTCGTTTACGGTTACAGCATGGCCTTCGATACCACCGGTATGGAAAAGGGCGTGCTCAACTTCAATTCCTTCGTCGGCGGCTTCTCCAAGGCGTTCCTCAGCGGCGTAACGCCGGACGGGCTGACGTCGGCTGCGGCACTGTTCCCTGAAGCGGTCTTCATTACCTTCCAGATGACCTTCGCCATCATCACCCCGGCGCTGATCGTGGGTGCCTTCGCCGAACGCATGAAGTTCTCGGCGATGCTGGTGTTCATGGGCATCTGGTTCACCCTGGTCTATGCACCGATCGCGCACATGGTCTGGAGCGGTGATGGCGCGCTGATGTGGGACTGGGGCGTGCTCGACTTCGCTGGCGGCACCGTGGTGCACATCAACGCAGGTATCGCTGGCCTGGTCTGCTGCCTGGTACTGGGCAAGCGCAAAGGCTACCCGACCACCCCGATGGCCCCGCACAACCTGGGCTACACCCTGATGGGCGCAGCCATGCTGTGGATCGGTTGGTTCGGCTTCAACGCCGGCTCCGCCGCGGCCGCCAACGGCACTGCCGGCATGGCCATGCTGGTGACCCAGATCGCTACCGCTGCTGCAGCGCTGGGCTGGATGTTCGCCGAGTGGATCGGCCACGGCAAACCGAGCGCCCTGGGCATCGCCTCTGGTGTGGTCGCCGGCCTGGTTGCCATCACCCCGGCTGCCGGCACCGTGGGCCCGATGGGCGCCCTGGTGATTGGCCTGGTGTCTGGCGTGCTCTGCTACTTCTGCGCTACCAGCCTCAAGCGCAAGCTGGGGTATGACGACTCCCTGGATGCCTTCGGCGTGCATGGCATCGGCGGCATCATCGGCGCCATCCTCACCGGTGTGTTCGCGGCACCGGCCCTGGGCGGCTTCGGCGCGGTCACCGACATCGGTGCGCAGGTCTGGATCCAGGCCAAGGGCGTGATTTTCACCGTGGTCTACACCGCCATCGTCACCTACGTGATCCTCAAGGTGCTGGACGTGGTGATGGGCCTGCGGGTCAACGAAGAAGAAGAGTCGGTCGGCCTCGACCTGGCTCAACACAACGAACGTGGTTACAACCTGTAACTGCGACGCTGGAAAAACTTGCCCGGCTTGCCGGGCATTTTTTTGCCTGTTTTTCGCCATTTTTCGCAGAGCAAACGGTTTATCAGTCACGTTCGCGACGTAGGCAAAAAACTTACAACTCGCAGGGCGTTCATGGAGCTTTGCTTTTTCTCCGGGCGCGCTAGAATGCGCGCCGAGAGGTGTTGCACGAGTTGTCCGCACGCTTCGTCAGCCTTTGCTAGGCTTGCCAATAGCGTGTGGCCAGCAAGGGCTGCAAGGTTTTGTCGGGTCCTGCCAGGAGCAGGGCCTGCTGGGCGGGGCGTCCCGTCAGGAGTGCCGTCTCAAGGGCAGTGGCCAACCCACGGCCAGTTGAATTTTCACTGGTGGCTGCCGGTCTACGGCTGCACTGGTCTATAACTAACCTGCTTTTCGCAAGTCATGAGGTAGAACATGAGCGACGACGATCTGGAAAATGATGACCTCGAAGTAGGCGACGAAGACGAGGCTGATGATGGCCTCGAAGCTGCGGCTGACGATGTTGCCGAGGACGCTGGCGATGACGACAGCAGCCCGGCACCGGTCGCCAAGGGTAAATCCAAGGCAGCTGTTTCGGTAGACGAGATGCCGAGCATGGAAGCCAAGCAAAAGGAGCGTGATGCCCTGGCCAAGGCGATGGAAGAATTCCTTTCGCGCGGTGGCAAGGTGCAGGAAGTCGAGGCCAACGTAGTCGCCGACCCGCCCAAGAAGCCGGACAACAAGTACGGCAGCCGCCCTATCTGAGTGGCTGAATACAAAAGAGCCCGCCGTCGCTGCGGGCTTTTTTGTGCCTGACGAAAATTGCAGTTATTTCTTACACAAAAAGTAGGTGTTTTCAGCTAGGCCATTTTGTCGCTTCCAGGCAAGCATTGCTCACTGATTCTGGAGGTGTTTATGGACAAACTGGTTCGTCGTTGCAAGCTACGCAAGGAAGACTTTTCTAGAGTAGAGGACCCTTTTTTTGCTAAGGGAAACGTAGAGCGTGCTCTTAAAGGGAACAGTCGCCTTGACGGTAAGGATGAGTTTCTCAGGAGTTGCGGCATCACCCTTCAGCGAGACCTTTCCGCCAAAGATATCGAGGTAGCAGTCGAAGAAATCAGAAGCGGCAGGTGGCTATTTTTGACCAACGAACCATTCAAGCCCATGAGGATAGATGGTTACCAAGGTGCAACTCAGTGCTTTCCTCTGCCAGGGCCGTTCAAGCAGCAGGCCGATGATGAGAGAGGGCCTGGTAAGTGGCGCACGATCGACATCGATTATGACGGGTTGAAAAATACATTCGCGATGCTGCAAAACCGCCTAGGCTCGCTGGGTGACGAGGGTCGTCTCTTCGGCTCGGAAGGCAAGGATTATGACAACACCACCCGTGTCGTAACCCAGCAATGGGTTCCCCTCGATGGTAATGATGATCATCTGGCATCACGATCTGTTATTCGTCGCTATGGGGAATTGCGAGCTATAACGCAGCGGTATTCTGAAGGAGATGATAAGTGGCAGGTCAGTGGAAAATCTTGGCACTGGCAGCCAGTTCTTCCTTTTGAAACCTACGAACACCGAGAAAAAAATGATGCCCGGAGGACGAAAAGAAGAGCGTTGGGTATTGCAATTGTGGGGCATTCTGGATGCCCTTTCTTTGCTGCTCTACATCGTAGCCAGCGTGCGGCGTAGCCATCTACCTTTCTTTACTGACTTGCAGAGCATGTTGAGCTTATGGCGAGAGCAAGGTCTGCTAACCGTTATGCTCATTTTGATGAATCTGGTTCTGCACGTTTCGATCATTCTCAGCACTGTGCTTCTCCTCAGTGGCAGAAAGTCTGGTGTGTATTTAGGGCTCGCGCAGATACCCTTTAGGCTGCTTTTCGCTGCACCTTCGCTCTCGATATTGTTGATCTGGGCTAGCTTCGTACCCGATTACGATCCGTGGCTGATGCTTGGTTTCATAGGGCTTTCAGAGCTGATCAAGGGCGGCACCTCCTGGTGGTGGCTGCATCGCCAACGATCGCATCACCGGTTAGCCAGCAATTGAACAGTCTTTGTTGTGCCTGTGAGATTTGTATGGCCTGTGCCGGCCTCTTTGCGGCGGTTCGGCGCCCCGACACGCCCGCTCCCACAGGAACCGCACAATGCCTAAGGGCGGTGGTATTACTGTGGGAGCGGGCTTGCCCCGCGAATGGGGCGCGAAGCGGCCCCTGTCAGCGCCAGCGCGCGAGCACGTCGGGCAGCTGGGACAAGCGCTGGATCTCGGCATCCGGCGCCCGCTCGCCCGCCCAGGCCTTACCCTGCGGGTTGAACCAGACGGCGCGCAAACCGGCACGCTGGGCCCCGGCGATGTCGTCGCCTGGGTGATCACCAATATGCACCGCCGCACTGGCTTCAGCCTCGCCACGCTTGAGTGCTTCCATGAACGGCGCCGGGTCTGGCTTGCCGATGCCCAGGTCCTCTGCACACAGGGCAAAGCGGAAGTAATCCGCCAGCCCCAGACGGCTTACATCGGCGTTGCCGTTGGTGACCACGCCCAAGGTGTAGTGATGGCGCAGAATCTCCAGCACCGGCTGCACTTCAGGGAATACTTCGACCTTATGGCGTGCATGCAGGAACACTTCAAAGCCCTCGTTGGCCAGTTCTTGTGCCTGCTTCTCGCTGTAGCCGACTTCTTCCAGGGCGTGGAACAGCACACGCCGGCGCAGGGTACTGATGCGGTGCTTGAGGCCTGGCTCGGCCTGTACCAGGCGTTCGCGAATGGCGAACAGGTGTTCCACCGGCACGCCGCCAAGGATCGGAGCGTTGGCCTGCAGCCAGTCGCGCAGCACGACTTCCGCGCTGGCAATCACTGGCGCGGTATCCCACAGGGTGTCGTCAAGGTCGAACGTGATCAGCTTGATGCTCATGAGTCTGTGCCTTTGCTGCGTTTGGCCCGTGGGTGGGCGCTGTCGTACACCGCGGCCAGGTGCTGGAAGTCCAGGTGGGTGTAGATCTGTGTGGTGCTGATGTCGGCATGGCCGAGCATTTCCTGCACCGCCCGCAGGTCCTGGGACGATTCCAGCACATGGCTGGCGAATGAATGGCGAAGCATGTGCGGGTGCAGGTGCTGGCCCAGTTCGCGTTCACCGGCTGCCTTGACCCGCATCTGGATAGCCCGTGGCCCAAGGCGGTTGCCTTGGCGGCTGATGAACACGGCGCCGTCACGCGGGCCGCCGATACCGCGCAGTCGCAACCATTGCTGCATGGCCTCGCGCGCCTTGCGGCCCACAGGCAGCACGCGCGCCTTGCCACCCTTGCCGAGCACTTGCACCAGGCCGGCGGCAAGGTCCAGGTGTTCGAGGTCGAGGTTGGTCAGCTCGGACAGGCGCAGGCCAGAGGAATAGAACAGTTCGAGGATCGCCTGGTCGCGGCGGGCGATGAAGTCGTCGTCCACGCCGCCGTCGAGCAGTTGCAGGGCGCGGTCGGTGTCCAGCACCTTGGGCAGCCGGCGCTCGCCTTTGGGCGCGCTCAGGCCGCTGGCAGGGTCGTGCTGGCAGAGGCCTTCACGGTTCAGGTAGCGATACAGCCCGCGTACCGCCGACAGCAGCCGCGCCAGGCTGCGCGAGGACTGCCCATGATGATGCTGGCGGGCGATCAGTTGGCGCAGTTGCTGGATCTGTAATGCGCCCCAGCCAGCGATGCCTTGGGTGTTGCAGTATTCGATGACCTTTTGGAGGTCGCGACGGTAGGCCAGCAGCGTGTGTTCGGACACTTGGCGCTCGTTGCGCAGGTGAGCGCAATAAGCCTCCAGCTGGCGTTCCATCAGCGCACCGGGCGCAGGGGCTGGGTAACGCGCGGGACCACGCGGGCGAGCACTTCGGCGATGTAGCCAAGGAACAGGGTGCCGACGCTGCTTTTGTAGTGTTGCGGGTCGCGGCTGCCGATCGCCAGCACGCCGTGCAACCCTTGGTACTCCAGGGCAGCGACGGCGCTGGAGCCCACTTCCTGATGCTGCTGCTCACCGAACAGGAACACCAGTTCGTGCTCACGCAGGTTGCCACTGACTGTCTTGCCACCGCCCAGCAGGCCGCCGATGGCCTGTTGGGCCTCGGCATTGCTGGCCCAACGGCCGACCGGCGCTGCATGGTCACCGAACAGGATCAGGCTGACGAACGGTACCTGGAACTCCTGGCGCAGGCTGTCTTCGACCGCCATGACCACTTCTTCCAGGCTGCCGGCATCGAGCAGGTCCAGGATCAGCCGGCGCGTCTTGTCGAACAGCCGGTCGTTGTCCCGGGCCACGTCCATCAGTTGCGACAGGCGATGGCGCATCTCGATGTTGCGATCGCGCAGCAGTTTGAGCTGGCGCTCCACCAGCGACACGCTGTCGCCACGCTGGTGAGGGATACGCTGCTCGACCAGCAGTTCATCATGTTCGGCGAAGAAGGTCGGGTGGGCGCGCAGGTAGGCGACCACCGCTTCGGCGTCGAGCTCACTGGACTGCTGGGGTACAACCTTGGGCTGATCGGTCATGGCAGTTACTCGCTTAGAGACGAACCTGTCCTTCGTAGACACGTACGGCTGGGCCAGTCATCAACACGGACGTGCCGGGGCCGGCCCACTCGATGTGCAGGCGCCCACCAGGCAGGTCCAGGGTCACCGGAGAGTCCATCCAGCCCTGGCTGATGGCTGCCACGGCGGCTGCACAAGCACCGGTGCCGCAGGCCTGGGTCTCGCCGGCACCACGTTCCCATACCCGCAGGTTGGCGCGGTGGCGGTCAATGACCTGAAGGAAACCGGCGTTAACCCGCTGCGCAAAGCGTGGGTGGTTTTCGATTTTCGGGCCCAGGTCATGGACCGGCGCAGTATGTACGTCATCGACGCGCAGCACGGCATGCGGGTTACCCATGGACAAGGCAGCGATAGCGTGCACTTCGCCGTCCACCTCCAGCGGGTAACTGAGCGCCTGCTCATCAGCGTCGAATGGGATTTCGGCGGGATTGAAGCGCGGCGGCCCCATGTCGACACACACCTGGCCATCGTTCTGCACGTCCAGTTCGATGATGCCGCCCTTGGTTTCCACACGGATACGCTTTTTCGCGGTCAAGCGTTTGTCCAGCACGAAGCGTGCGAAGCAGCGTGCGCCGTTGCCGCATTGCTCCACTTCCGAACCGTCGGCATTGAAGATCCGGTAGCGGAAATCCACTTCCGGATTGTTCGGAGCCTCGACGATCAGCAGCTGGTCGAAGCCGATCCCGGTGTGGCGGTCGCCCCATTGCTTGGCGTGCTTGGGTTGGATGTGTGCGTGTTGGCTGACCAGGTCCAGGACCATGAAGTCATTGCCCAGCCCATGCATCTTGGTAAAACGCAGAAGCATGGGGTCACTCCGGCAGCAGGCTTTCGCCAGCGTACAGTTCGGCAATGGTCTCGCGACGGCGGACTTCGAAAGCCTGATCGCCGTCGACCAGGATTTCCGCACAACGGCCACGGGTGTTGTAGTTCGAGCTCATGACGAAACCATAGGCGCCCGCGGACTGCACAGCCAGCAGGTCACCTTCGGCCAGGTTCAGCTGGCGGTCCTTGGCGAGGAAATCGCCGGTTTCGCAGATTGGCCCGACCAGGTCGTAGGCACGGCCTTCGCCTTCGCGTGGGATGACGGCGCTGACGCCCATCCAGGCCTGGTAGAGGGCCGGACGGATCAGGTCGTTCATCGCCGCATCGATGATGGCGAAGTCTTTGTGTTCGGTGTGCTTGAGGTATTCAACGCGGGTCAGCAGGGCACCGGCGTTGGCCACGATGTAGCGGCCAGGCTCGAACACCAGGGCCAGGTCACGATCACCGACGCGCTCGCGGATGGCCTTGATGTAATCGGCTACCAGCGGCGGCTCTTCGTCGCGGTAGCGCACGCCAACACCGCCGCCCAGGTCCAGGTGGCGCAGGTGGATGCCGCAGTCGGCCAGGCGGTCGACCAGGTCCAGCAGGCGGTCGAGGGCGTCGAGGAATGGGTCTACGCTGGTCAGCTGCGAGCCGATGTGGCAGTCGACACCGACCACTTCCAGGTTTGGCAGCTGCGCGGCACGCACATAGATGGCTTCGGCGTCGGCGATGGCGATGCCGAACTTGTTCTCTTTGAGGCCGGTGGAGATGTACGGGTGGGTACCGGCATCGACGTCCGGGTTGACCCGCAGCGAGACCGGGGCCACCTTGCCCATCTCGGCGGCTACGACCTGCAGGCGCTCCAGTTCGTCGGTGGATTCGACGTTGAAGCAATGCACGCCGACTTCCAGGGCCCGGCGCATGTCTTCGCGGGTCTTGCCGACGCCGGAGAACACCACGCGGTCAGCCCGCCCACCGGCGGCCAGTACCCGCTCCAGCTCACCGCCGGAAACGATGTCGAAGCCTGCGCCCATGCGGGCCAGCACGTTCAGCACGCCAAGGTTGGAGTTAGCCTTGACCGCGAAGCACACCAGGTGCTCGACACCTTGCAGGGCATCGGTATAGCTGCGGTACTGGGCCTCGATGTGGGCGCGCGAGTACACGTAGGTGGGGGTGCCGAACCGTTCGGCGATGGCCGACAGGGCCACGCCCTCCGCGAACAGTTCACCGTCGCGGTAATTGAAAGCGTTCATCTGATTTCCTTACTGCTCTGGCGTTTGCTCGGGCTCGATTGGCTGTTCATCCTGTGGCTGGACAGGCTGAGCGTGCTGGTGCTGATGCGACTTCTGGCTGCCCTTGCCGTCCTTGCCGTCTTCTGGCAGGTAAAGGGGGCCTTTCTGACCGCAGGCCGAAACGAGGCAGGCAACCGCGACCAGCGCCGCGAGCGAGGAAATCAGGCGCTTCATGGGTGAAATCCTTTGAAATATGCAGTATTGCGCCCGAGTATACCGAGCGACTGCCGGATTGCCTATGCAAGAGCCGGTCCGCCGGGCGGGCAGAAATTGGCCACCAGCGGCGAGCGGCAAGCGGCAAGAAAAAACGTTCAGGTGTAGGCTGAGCTTTTTCCTGCCGCTTGAAGCTCCCCGCTTGCGGCTGGCGCCAAGCGCCCGTATCGTGCCCGACCTGCCTGTAACGCAGCCAATTTCGAGGTTCCTGCAATGAGTTTGAGCGAAGCGCGTTTCCATGATCTGGTCGACGCCACCCAACAGGCCCTGGAAGACCTGTTCGACGAGAGCGGCCTTGACCTGGACATGGAGAATTCCGCCGGCGTCCTCACCATCAAGTTCGACAATGGCAGCCAGCTGATCTTCAGCCGCCAGGAGCCGCTGCGTCAGCTTTGGCTGGCCGACCGCTCCGGGGGCTTCCACTTCGATTACGACGAAGAGAGCGGCAAGTGGGTCTGCGAGAAGAGCGAAGAGCTGCTGGGCGAGATGCTCGAGCGGATTGTCTGGGAGCGGGCCGGCGAAAAGCTGGACTTCGACGAGATCTGAAATGAGCGCCCAGGCGCGGCCGGCCAAGCCGCTTTACAGTAACGTCAGCCCAGCGGTGCCGTCGCCGTGCATCAGCGTGTGCCGGCTGAATGAACAGCGCGTTTGCACCGGTTGCCATCGCCATGTCGAGCACATTCGCGAGTGGCGCTCGGCTGATGACGAACGGCGCCGGCAGATTTGCCGCGAAGCCGAGGCCTTGCGCACGCAGGGTTGAGTATTTGCCCGGCTGTGGTAGTGTCGGGTTATGCGTCGGTGACGCCAAAGCACTCATCAAACCCCGCCCTCTGGGCGGGGTTTTGCTTTATCTGCCCTTAGAAAACCACCTGTTCAATGGAGTCTGACTGGATCATGAGCACCAAGCCCTCCCTCATCCTTACCCGATTGGACGTGCAGCGTCTCGAGCGCCTGATCGACAGCCTCGACGAAAGCACCCCAGGTGTGCTCGCCCTGCAGGAGGAGCTGGACCGCGCCGAGCAGGTGGTCGGTCACGAGGACGTGCCGGCCGGCGTGGTGACCATGAACTCGCGCGTGCACTGCCGTGAAGAGGCCAGTGGCAAGGACTACCACCTGACCCTGGTGTACCCGAAGGATGCCGGCGGCGAAGGCAAGGTCTCGGTCCTGGCACCGATCGGATGCGCGCTGCTTGGCTTGTCGGTGGGTGAACAGATCGATTGGCCGGCGCCGGGCGGCAAGACCCTTAAGCTCAAGCTGCTGGAGGTGGAATACCAGCCGGAAGCGGCAGGCGATTTCGACCTCTGATCCCCCATGGCTTTCAGGGCGTGTTCCGCGCCCTGATAGAGCAGGCATCGATGCAGTTGTCGACGATCCTGCTGCGCAGCGACCAGTCCGTGTTGATGATGTGGAAGTTCTGGATGTAACTGTCGATACCTGTTGATTCGAACCATTCATCGACCTTGTCGCTGAAGTCGTCCGGCGAAAACCACCCTTTGTTGTATTTGGCGCACTGGATGGAACGCAGGGTGTAATCAGGTTTATAGCGTTGCGCCCGCTCGTCCATGAAGGCTTTCAGCTCTTCGGTGGACGGTGTGTTCTCACCCATCCAGCCATGTTCCACGCCTGGCCAGTGCTGCCCGCGGGCGGAGTTGTTGTACGCAATCACCACGGTCTTGCCTGGGTGTTCAATCCAGAGTTGATCCAGCGTCAGGGTGTGCAACGCCCAGGGGATGATGCGCTGGCCCAGGTGCTTCTCCAGCATCTCCTGCAACCAGGCATGTTCCTGGTCGCTGAAGTTGTCGAACCCATGGAAGTCGAGAATGATGATTTCACGAACGTTTGCCGGGTCTTCGTAAAAGCGGTTCAGTTCCAGGGCGATGTCGCCCTGTACGGTGCGCCCCGATGTACTCAGGTGGAACAGCTTGTAGCGATAAGGCGAATCGGGCGTGTACTCGCGGTTGGCGCGCACCCGCAGATCAAGCACGCGGATGCCGCCGCGAACCTGTTCGATGCAGGAAACGTCCTGGGTCACTTCCTGGGGCGGGACGATGTTGTCCGCCTGCTTGTCCATCCCAGAGTCATGGCTGCCGGGGAGAATCAGCTGATCGATACGCAGGCGGCCTAATTCGGGCAGGGCGCCCATCCAGTTCTGCTTGTCCATGACGCACTCCAGTCATTGATTGAGTGCCCAAGGATGTTGCCGCCGTGTGCGGCCGTGCAGAGGGAAAGCGCACCGGGGTCAAGGTGCGAGCGACGCCTGCAACTGCTCCAACCCGTCGTTCAGGGCTTTTTCCAGCTCCCGCTTGTAGCGCAGGTAGAGGAGGGTCGAACCCTGTTCGTCATCGAGCAGTTCGGACAGGTCCAGGTCAGTGATGTAGCAACGATAATGCCCGGCATCGCGGCGCTGGCTCAGAATCTGCCTGGCTACCACGGTGTACAGTTCATCGCCGTGGTCCAGTTCGGAGAATTCCAGTTGGTCGCAGTAGAGCGTGACGTGCACGTCATCGCCGGTGCCGGCCTGGAGGATGGCCTGAACTTCATAGTAGGGCTGATCGTTGACGATGTCTGGCGTCGGTCGGGGCTCGATGCTGCGTGCCTTGCCCGTGCCCGAGGGCAGTAGCTGAGCATAATCGATGTACAAAGATGCCTGGTGCAGGTTATCGAGCGGCACGCGGGCGTCGTGGCGCATTACCACCGAGCGCAGAAAGCGCTGCAGGGGCAATAGCAGGTGATTCTCGTCGTGCAATGGCAGGCGTTGCTGCCATAACGCGTTGTACTCATCCAGCACATACAGGTCGGCCCAGCCCTCGAGCAGGCGGTAGAACACCTGAATGCAGCCGGGGCGGCCTTGTTCCAGCAGCAGCGAAAGGTCGTGGTCCTGCAGTGCGTTGGCATCCAGATAAAGTGGGCTGTAGGCGCTGCGTTCTTCGCTTAGGTAATCGAGCACGGCATCGTGATCGGTCAGGGTGGCGAGGCTGACCTGGCCGGGCACCAGTTCCAGTGCGTGGGTGTACTGCGCCACCTGCAGCAGGTAGCGGTGGTTGCGGCCCTGGTCGAGCAGTAATTGCACCGTGTCGAAAATTTCCTCGACCCGCTGGCTGATGGCTTGCGCGCGGTTGTGGCAGAAGCAACGCACCCGCACGCGCGGCCGGTGGCTGCGCTGGCCGAGGCTGTTGAGGAAGTCCCGCATGCAGCGCAGCAGGGCGTGCTCGCCGTCGTAGCGCTGCACCAGCACCTCGTTCCAGCTGTTGAGGGTGACCTGATCGAGGGTCAGCACCAGGTTTTCGCGCACGCCTGCATAGCTCAGCGAGTCGGTGCGCTCGGTGGTCATCAGGATGTTCAGGTCGCGGTGGTGGCGCAGCGGGTCGACGCCAACGTTGACCAGCAGCAGGATCTCTTCGGCCACGCTGGGCTGCAGCAATCGCACTTCGCTGACGGCCTCAAGCGGCAAGGGAATGCTTTGCTGCAGGCTGCCAAGCAGGTTGAACAGCTCGAATTCGCTCAAGTCGCTGACGCCTGGGTGCAGCGCAAAGCGCGTAGTGCTATCGATAACGCCGTTGCGGTGGGCCCAGGTCAGCAGTTCGAGCAGCTCCCGGCAACGCTTGATCGGGCTGAAATGCTCCCACTCGTGGACGCCCAGGTTGCCGTTGTACAGGCCCCAGTGGTGGCTGCCGGGTTCCTTGCGGTTGGGTGACTGAACCAGTGTCAGGGTGTCCTCGGCGAGGTCCGGTGCGATGCCTGGGTTGATCACCTCTATCTTGCCGGCGCGCCGCTCGAAGGCTGCGTACAGGCGCCGGCCCAGTACGTTGAGGTCGCGTTGGTCGGCGCGGCTGTTGGCGTTCTGGTTTTGCGCGAACTGGCTGAGAAAGCGGTAGCTGTGGTTGAGCTCGGCGACCAGCTCGCGGCGCTCGACCGCCACCTGGCGTACCTTCCACTGGCTACGGCTGTCGAGTAAGGCCAGCTGGCGCTCGTCCCAGCCCCACTCATCGGCCAGGCGCTTGAGCAAGCGGCGCTGCCAGCCGTTGCTGCGTGCGCGGTCCAGGCCGCTGAGCTTCTTGTTGACCTTCAGGTAAAGGCTGCGTCTTGCCAGCTCCAGCCGCCTGGTTTCACCGCGTGCTAGCAAGTAGCGTTCGATGCGCCGGTAAACCATGACATAGGGGTCAAGCGCGTCGAGGTCGAGGTGGTTGGCGAAGACCGCCTGTTTGTAGTCCAGGCTCAGGCAGCGCACGGCTGGGTGTTCGCTGGCGTAGACCTCGGTTAGCAACAGCTTGAGCAGTGACTTGTAAGGTGAGTCGATACCTTTGAACAGCTGCCACAGGCCAGCACCGACGAACTCGCCGGCCGGGATGTGGGCCAGGTTGCCCAGGTCGAGGGCATCGGTGCTGCGGATGAAACGCTTGGACAGCAAGGTTTCGGTATAGCTGCTGTAATTGCGCTCTTCATACACCGGCACCAGCCACCAGAGCGGTGTGCGCCCGGCCAGCCAGATGGCCGTGCGGTAGAACTCGTCGAGCAGCAGGTAGTGCTGGGTGGTACCACAGTCGTCGGAGCTGAGCTGGCTGTCGCGCTGGCCTCGGGCGAAGCTTTGCGGGTCGATCAGGAAGCAATGTGCTTCGGCGCCGAGGCTGGCAGCCCAGGCTTCGAGCAACTGGCATTTGCGCCGCAGCTCTTCGAGCTGGCTGTCACCCAGGCCGGGGGCATGACAGACCCACAGGTCGATGTCGCTTTGCTCGGCCTGGGCCAGCGTGCCAAGGCTGCCCATCAGGTACAGGCCGTGTATCGGGCGGTTGGGGTTGCCCAGGCGTGTCTTGTAAGTGAATGACCGCGCCAGCCGTTGGCCCTCGGCGACCAGGTTGGCATCGGGCTCGAAGCCCGACACGCCGGCCGGTGTGCTACCCGAAACATACCCAGGCAACAGGGGATGGTTGACGTGAAACAGCAGCGGTAGCAGGGTCAAAACCTGTTGCTGGCGGGTCGAAAGCCCATCCATGGCGCGCTGTAGCCGGCCCATGTTCAGCTGCAGGAACCGCGCACGCAATTTCGCCAGCACCTTGCGGTCGATGCCGTCTTCGATATCAGGGCGAATCTCGTGGGGATGGGTCATTGCGAACTCAGGGCAGGCCGGGGGAACTTTGGCGAGTTTAGCCTGAGTAATGCACTCGGATAAGCGGCAGTTGGAGTTTTGACGCCATTTTTCTCGCGCCTTTGTGTGCCCCATCCCCGGCTTGCCGGCGATGGGGCCGGGCAGGTTACGCCGGCTGGGGCGACTTGAGGATGTTCAGCAGCAGTTGCACGCTTTCGACCGCGTCATGCCCAAGGCTGGTGAGGTAACCGCCATCAGGCTGATCGGTCAATTGCTTTTCATGCAGGCGTCGAGCCGCTGCGACCAGCGCGGGTGAGGCATTGGCGTGAATCTTGATGCCTTCCTGGCTGCTGTCCAGATTGAACAGGGCAAGGACTTCCAGTTCAGCAATCAGTTCGGGGGTGAAGGACATGGCGACTCCTGACTTCCAGACGAGGATGGCGGCACCGCCAACGGTGCCTGACCCTGGAGTGTAGTCGGGTTATTCGTCCGCGCCTTGATCTGCCTCAGGGGGTAGCTCGGGCAACGCGCGCAGGGCGGTTTCGTACCATTGGGTGTTGAACGGGCGGTCCTCGTCGAGCATGTTGTCGATCTCGATGGCCAGCACGTGGGCCATGAGGTTGAGGATGTCTTCGCGCTCGTAGCCGACGAGGCTCAGCTTGTTGAACGTCGCCTTGGCGGCCGGCGGTTCGCCGCTTTCGATCTGGTTTTCGATGGCCTGGGTCAGCGTCGCCTCGGCGAAGGCTTCGTCGTCATTGTCGATTTCGTCGTGCTCGCTCATGGCGGTACTCCTGTGGTGGGGCGCACAGTTTGCCACGCCCGCGCCGGCAATGCCCGGTCATCGACCGGGAGCATGATGCTGGTCAGGCGCAGCCCCAGGGGCTATAACTGCCCAGCCAACCCCTTACGGCCTGGAGGCTGTTACCCCATGCTCAAGCTTCACGGATTCTCGGTCAGCAACTACTACAACATGGTCAAGCTGGCCCTGCTGGAAAAAGGCTTGCCGTTCGAAGAGGTCACCTTTTATGGCGGCCAGGCACCGCAAGCGCTGGAAGTCAGCCCGCGCGGCAAGGTGCCAGTGCTGGAAACCGAACACGGCTTCATCAGCGAGACCAGCGTGATTCTCGACTATATCGAGCAGACGCAGGGCGGCAAGGCGCTGTTGCCGGCCGATCCATTCGAACAGGCGAAAGTGCGTGAGCTGCTCAAGGAGATCGAGCTGTATATCGAACTGCCGGCGCGTACCTGCTATGCCGAGTCGTTCTTTGGGATGGAGGTCGATTCAGTGATCAAGGAGCGGGCGCGTGCGGATCTGCTGGCGGGCTTCGCCACCTTGAAGCGCAATGGCCGTTTTGCACCCTATGTGGCCGGTGAGCAACTGACCATTGCCGACCTGATGTTCTGCTTCTCGGTCGATCTGGCGTGTGCGGTAGGCAAGAAGGTGCTGGGCATCGACTTCCTCGCAGACTTCCCGCAGGCGAAGGCGTTGCTGGAGAAAATGCGCGAGAACCCGCACATGGCGAAGATTCTGGCGGACAAGGAGGCGGCAATGCCGGCCTTCATGGAGATGATCCGCAGCGGCAAGCGCTGATCTGAAGAGGGGCTGCTGTGCAGCCCAATCGCCGGCAAGCCGGCTCCTACAGGGATTGCGCACCGCTTGAGAGCGGCGCGGTCATTGTGGGAGCCGGCTTGCCGGCGAACGAGGGCGAAGCCCTCGCAATGGCGCTTAGCGCGAAGCCAGCAATGCCTTGCCGCGCACAACGGCAGCGCGCACCTGGGCAGGCGCAGTACCACCAATGTGGTTACGGGCATTCACCGAGCCTTCCAGCGTCAACACGGCGAATACGTCCTGCTCGATCTGGTCGCTGAACTGGCGCAGTTCGTCCAGGCTCATCTCGGCCAGGTCCTTGCCGGTGTCAACGCCATACTTCACCGCATGGCCGACGATCTCGTGGCAATCACGGAACGGCAGGCCGCGACGCACCAGGTAGTCGGCCAGGTCGGTGGCGGTGGAGAAGCCGCGCAGGGCCGCTTCGCGCATGATCGCGTGCTTGGGCTTGATGGCCGGGATCATGTCGGCGAAGGCACGCAGCGAGTCGCGCAGGGTGTCGGCGGCGTCGAACAGCGGCTCCTTGTCTTCCTGGTTGTCCTTGTTGTAGGCCAGCGGCTGGCCTTTCATCAAGGTCAGCAGGCCGGTCAGGGCGCCGAACACGCGGCCGCTCTTGCCGCGCACCAGCTCAGGTACGTCGGGGTTCTTCTTCTGCGGCATGATCGAGCTGCCAGTGCAGAAACGGTCGGGCAGATCGACGAACTGGAACTGGGCGCTGGTCCACAGCACCAGCTCTTCAGAGAAGCGCGACAGGTGCATCATCGCCACGCTGGCGGCCGCGCAGAATTCGATGGCGAAATCACGGTCCGACACGCCATCCAGCGAGTTGCCGGCCACGGCTTCGAAACCGAGCAGCTTGCAGGTCAGCTCGCGGTCGATCGGGTAGGTGGTACCGGCCAGCGCAGCGCTGCCCAGGGGCATGCGGTTGGTGCGTTTGCGGCAGTCCACCAAGCGCTCGTAGTCGCGGCTGAGCATTTCGAACCAGGCCAGCAGGTGGTGGCCGAAAGTGACCGGCTGGGCGGTCTGCAGGTGGGTGAAGCCCGGCATGATGGTTTCGGCTTCGCGCTCGGCCTGTTCCAGCAGGCCCTGCTGCAAGCGGGTGATTTCGGCCAGAATCAGGTCGATCTCGTCGCGCAGCCACAGGCGGATGTCGGTGGCGACCTGGTCGTTGCGGCTACGGCCGGTGTGCAGTTTCTTGCCGGTGATGCCGATGCGGTCGGTCAGGCGTGCTTCGATGTTCATGTGCACGTCTTCGAGGTCGACGCGCCAGTCGAAATTGCCGGCCTCGATTTCAGCCTGGATGGTGTTCAGGCCGTCGATGATGGTGTCGCGCTCGGCATCGCTGAGTACACCGACCTGCGCCAGCATGGTGGCGTGGGCGATCGAACCCATGATGTCGTGGCGGTACAGGCGCTTGTCGAAATCGACCGAGGCGGTGAAGCGGGCGACGAAGGCGTCGACGGGTTCACTGAAGCGGCCGCCCCAGGACTGATTGGTCTTGTCGGTGCTCATGGATTCACTCGTTGAAGGCGTGAACGAAAAAGTGGCGGCGATAATAGCAGGGTTGGGCGTGTGGCCGAAGGACGCCGGTCGACAGAAATCGGCATAAAACCCCGCTCGATTGAGGTAAAGACGATATTCAACGATTGAACGGCAGTGTTCCACGGACCGTCTACAGTTGGACAAAGGACTGGCAGCGAATCTGCCAGCGCAGTGAATCTTTGGCCATCGTATTGGTCTAGAGCGTGACCGCAGTGTCGCTCGACCTGCAACTGTCTACGCTATACCTGTGCGAGACTCACTCAGGAATCCAGAGCAATTATGAATGTCCTGATCGTTGATGACGAATCCCTACCCCGTGAACGCTTGGCGCGGCTATTCGGGGAGCTGGAGGGGTACACCGTGCTGGAGCCCAGTGCCACCAGCGGCGAGGAGGCCCTGGCCCTGATTGAAAGCCTCAAGCCTGATGTGGTCCTGCTGGATATTCGCATGCCGGGCCTTGATGGCCTGCAGGTCGCGGCCCGCTTGTGCGAGCGCGAATCACCGCCATCGGTAGTGTTCTGCAGCGACGCCGATGACGATAAGTACGGCGCAGAGGCTTTCACCGACAGCACCCTCAGCCATGTATCCAAACCGATCCATCCCCATGCTCTGCGTGATGCTTTGCGCAAAGCTGAGAAACCCAGTCGCACGCAGTTGGCGGCGCTGACCCGGCCAGGAAGTGAAGGGGGTGGCCCGCGCCGCCATATCAGCGCGCGTACGCGCAAGGGCATCGAGCTGATCCCTTTGCTCCAGGTGATCTATTTCATCGCCGACCACAAATACGTCACGCTGCGCCACGAAGCGGGCGAAGTGTTGCTCGATGAGCCACTCAAGGCCTTGGAAGATGAGTTCGGCGACCGCTTCGTGCGCATCCACCGCAACGCCCTGGTAGCCCGCGATCGCATCGAACGCCTGCAGCGCACGCCGCTTGGGCATTTTCAACTGTTCCTCAAAGGCCTCAATGGTGATGCCTTGACTGTCAGCCGCCGGCATGTGGCTGGCGTACGCAAGATGATGCAGACGCTCTGAGCGCTGCAAGTGCCCCATCGCCGGCGACCTGGCGATGAGGGCGCGCATGGCCAGCCTGGTTAATGACCCACATCTGCTAGCGATACCGACGGAGCTGTTATCATCGGCG
Source organism: Pseudomonas sp. NPDC089758 (assembly GCF_044748705.1). Lineage (NCBI taxonomy): Bacteria > Pseudomonadati > Pseudomonadota > Gammaproteobacteria > Pseudomonadales > Pseudomonadaceae > Pseudomonas > Pseudomonas sp. NPDC089758. The sequence goes on along the minus strand of NZ_JBIVGN010000022.1, from coordinate 55,817 downwards.
GCATTCCTAAGCATCGGGGCGTTCCATGTCCACTCGCGAAATCCGCATTGCCACCCGTAAAAGTGCCTTGGCCCTGTGGCAGGCCGAATATGTCAAAGCCCGCCTAGAACAGGCGCACCCTGGCCTTCTGGTGACGCTGGTGCCCATGGTCAGCCGCGGCGACAAACTGCTCGACGCGCCGCTGGCGAAGATTGGCGGCAAAGGCCTGTTCGTCAAGGAGCTGGAAACGGCCCTGCTGGAGAATGAGGCCGACATCGCCGTGCATTCGATGAAGGATGTACCCATGGACTTCCCCGAAGGCCTGGGCCTGTACTGCATCTGCGAGCGTGAAGACCCCCGCGATGCCTTCGTTTCCAACCGTTTTCCCAGCCTCCAAGCGCTGCCGGCCGGCAGCATCGTCGGCACCTCCAGCCTGCGCCGTCAGGCCCAGTTGCTGGCCCGCCGCCCTGACCTGCAAATCCGCTTCCTGCGTGGCAACGTCAACACTCGCCTGGCCAAGCTCGATGCCGGTGAGTACGACGCCATCATCCTTGCCGCGGCGGGCCTGATCCGTCTGGGCTTCGAAGACCGCATCACCGCCAGCATCAGTGTCGACGACAGCCTGCCGGCCGGTGGCCAGGGCGCGGTGGGTATCGAGTGCCGTAGCGCAGACAGCGAGATCCATGCGCTGTTGGCGCCTTTGCACCACATCGATACCGCTGACCGTGTGGTGGCCGAACGCGCGTTGAACAAGCACTTGAACGGTGGCTGCCAGGTACCGATTGCCTGCTATGCCGTGCTCGAAGGCGAGCAGCTATGGCTGCGCGGCCTGGTCGGCCAGCCCAGCGGTGGGACCCTGCTGATGGCTGAGGCGCGTGCACCGCGGGCATCCGCTGAAACCTTGGGGGTGCAGGTGGCCGAAGACCTTCTGGGCCAAGGTGCCGCCGCCATTCTCAAGGAAGTCTATGGTGAGGCCGGGCATCCGTGAGTTCGTGGCGCCTGTTGCTGACCCGTCCTGAAGAGGACTGCGCGGCGCTGGCCCACACGCTGGCCGCGGCCGGCATTGCCAGCGAGTGCCTGCCGTTGCTGGCGATCGAGCCGGTGCAGATGGATGCTCAGCAGCGTCAGCAGCTTGCCGGCCTAGGGCAGTACCAGGCGATGATCGTGGTCAGTAAGCCGGCCGCCAGGTTGCTGCTTGCGCAGCTTGCTCAAGCAGGGCTGCAGCCGCCCCCAGCTGGTTGGTTCACCGTAGGTCAAGCCACGGCGGCGGTGTTGCAGGCTGCGGGGCTGTCGGTGGCTTTCCCTGCACAGGGTGACGACAGCGAAGCCTTGCTCATGCTCCCGGCGTTGGACCAGGCTATCAAGGGTCCCGCACCCCGTGTCCTGATCGCCCGTGGGGTAGGAGGTCGCGAACTGCTGGCCGAGCGTCTTGCAGAGCAAGGTGCTAGTGTCGATTATCTGGAACTGTATCGTCGTTGCCTGCCGGTATACCCGGCGGGCACGCTGGTGGCTCGCATCGAAGCGGAACGCCTGAACGGCGTGGTGGTCAGCAGTGGGCAGGGTCTTGAACACCTGCAACAGTTGGCCGCTGCCGATTGGCCGCGTGTGGCTCGCTTGCCCTTGTTCGTGCCGAGCCCCAGGGTCGCCGAGCAGGCCAGGGCCGCAGGGGCACAACAGATTGTGGATTGTCGTGGCGCGAGTGCCACGGCCTTGCTGGCAGCCGTGCAGCGCAGCGCTGCACCTGCCTCTTAAGGCGCTAAGCTCAGAGCGACGCGCCCCCATGCAAAGGATGGATACGTGAGCGAAACTGTCTTGTCCCACAACGATCAGCCGTCGGCGCAGGAGCCGACGCAACCCGTCACCCCGCCACCTGCCAAACGTTCCGGCACAGGCCTGGCCTTGCTGGCATTGTTAGTGGGTGCCGCCGGGGTCGCAGTGGGCGGGTGGGGTGTTTGGCAGGTGCGGCATCTGCAAGGCAATGAGCTGAGCCAACGTCAGCACCTTGAGACGCTGAGCCAGCGTGCCGCTGCTCTGCAGCAGCGCGAGCAACAGATCAGTGCCCAGTTGGCCAGCCTGCCGGCAGCCAGCGAACTGGAAGACCGCCGCCGCCTGGTGGCGCAGTTGCAGGGTGACCAGCAGCGCCTGAGCCAGCGCCTGGAAACCGTGCTTGGCGAAAGCCGCAAGGAATGGCGCCTGGCCGAGGCCGAGCACCTGTTGCGCCTGGCTACTTTGCGGCTTTCGGCCCTGCAGGACATCACCAGCGCCAAGGCCCTGGTCGAAGGCGCAGACGAAATTCTGCGCGAGCAAAGCGACCCTGGTTCCTTTGCCGCCCGCGAACAGTTGGCGCGTAGTCTGGCAACGCTCAACAGCACCCAGCAACCGGACCGTACCGGGTTGTATCTGAAACTGGCGGCCCAGCGAGAGTTGGTGCAGCACCTCAACGCCCAGTCGCCGGAGTTCGACAGCGATGCCGATGCCCTCGGTGCCTTGACCGCCGATGGCGATGGCGCCAGCCGCCTGGCGCAGTGGTGGGCGGAGATTTCCAAGTACTTCCAGATCGATTTCAACGCCGACGACAATGTACGTCCGTTGCTGGCCGGGCAGTCGCTCAACCAGTTGCGCCTGGCCCTGAGCCTGACCATCGAGCAAGCCCAGTGGGCTGCGCTCAATGGCGACGCCAAGGTCTACACCCAAGCGCTGGATGACGCGCGCAGTGTGCTGGTGGCCAATTTCGACGCTGACAACCCGCAGAGCAAGGCCATGCTCGAAAGCCTCAATGCGCTGGCCGAGCAACCGGTGTCGGTGGTTACCCCGGACCTCAGTGAAAGCCTGGCGGCGGTGCAGGCGTATATCCAGCGCCGCCACCTGCCTGCCGAGGGCGAGGGGGGCAAGCCATGAAGCGTGTGTACCTGCTGGCCGTGCTGGCGATTGTGATCGCCGCGGCACTGGGCATCGCGGTGGCCAAACACAGCGGCTACGTGCTGGTCTCCTACGGTGGCTTCCGTTACCAGTCCGGGCTGTGGGCGGCGCTCGCGGCCCTGGTTGCCGTATTTGTACTGTTGTGGCTGCTGCGCTACCTGGTCGGGCTGGTGCTGACGTCCAGTGGCGTGGTCAACCCGTGGTCGCGACGTAACCGCAGCCGTCGCATTCGCATCGCGATCGAGCAGGGCCAACTGGACCTCGCAGAGGGCCGTTGGGCCAGCGCCCAGCGCCACTTGCACCGCGCAGCCGAGGCCGAACGCCAGCCATTGCTGTATTACCTCGGTGCCGCACGGGCGGCCAATGAACAGGGGCGTACCGAAGACAGGGACAACCTGCTCGAGCGTGCACTGGAGCGTCAGCCCCAGGCGGAATTGGCGGTCGCCCTGGCCCATGCGCAATTGCAGATGGACCGTGGCGAAAGCGACGGCGCCCTGGACGCCCTGCTGGCCATGCAGGAGCGGCACCCGCACAACAACCAGGTCTTGCGCCTGTTGCAGCGCCTGTATCTGGAGCGCGGCGACTGGTCGGAGCTGATCCGCCTGTTGCCTGATTTGCGCAAGGGCAAAGTGCTGCCGGCCGAGGAGCTCGCTGCACTGGAGCAGCGTGCCTGGGGTCAGAACCTGGGGCTTGCGGCGACCCGTGGCGACGATGAGCAAAGCGCCCGTCAGTCGTTGGAGCGGGCCTGGCAACAGCTGACTGCGGCCCAGCGTCAAGAGCCCCGGTTGGTGCTGGCTTATGCCGAACAACTGCGCCAGGTTGGCGCTCAAGGCGAGGCCGAGCAGGTATTACGTGCCGCGCTCAAGCGTGATTACGAAAGTCACCTGGCGCGGCTCTATGGCCTGGTGCGCGGCGATGATCCGGCGCGCCAACTGCAAACAGCCGAGGGCTGGCTCAAGGCGCACCCACAGGACCCGAGCCTGTTGCTGACGCTTGGGCGTCTGAGCTTGCAAAACCGCCTTTGGGGCAAGGCGCGCGATTACCTGGAAAGCAGCTTGCGCATGGAGCGCAACCCAGAGACCTGCGCTGAACTGGCCCGGCTGCTGGCTAGCCTGGGGGAGACCGAGCGCAGCAACCAACTGTTCCAGGAAGGCCTGGGCCTGCTCGATGAGCGTTTGTTGGCCCTGCCATTGCCGCAGGGCGTGCGCGCCTGAGAGATCCCATGAGCCCGCGCTGAGGGCGGGCTCATGGGGTGTTTGAGGCGTCTCGCGATCCCTGCGTTATTCTGTAATACCCTTCGCAAGATTTTTCCCACATTGCGATTGGAAATTTCTGCTACCCCTCAGTGACTTATCTCCCCTGTAGTGCCTTGAAACAAAGCACCTCTTTCCTCTACCGTTCCAAGCCACTCAATTTGCCCCGGGACCACCACCTTTCATGTTGCCGGCCCGCTTGCGCACGTTTTTTCTACCGGCCTGCCTTGCCTCGTTGGCGGTGCTGGTCGCGTCCTTTTACCTGGAGATCACCCTCGGTCTGGTGCCTTGCCCGCTGTGCTTCAGTCAGCGGTTCCTGCTGGGCGTGTATGCCATGATCTGCCTGTGTGCGGCCGTGCATGCGTCGGGCGTTGCCGCTATGCGCCAGTACGCGCGTGCTGCCCTGGGCTGTTCCGCGGCCGGGGCCCTGCTGGCGGCCAGGCATGTCTGGATACAAGGGGAGATCGCTACGAGCCAGGAGTGCCCGGTGCCTTTCTGGCATGTACTGGAACGCTCCTGGGGTGAAGCGGCCCGTCAACTCTTGCTTGGCGGCCCCGATTGCAGCTCGCTGACCTGGAGCTTTCTGGACCTGACCTTGCCCGAATGGAGCCTGTTGTCCTTCTTGCTGCTGGCAGTGCTGCCCTTGACTCGCCTGATGGCGTATCGTTTCCGCACGCTGGCCAACGCTTGATTGGGTGCGGCTGCGCTAGCCGGCACGACCAGTGGTGCTGCCCCAGGGTATTAAACACTTGTATGAACTTTGTCTGCTGCGTACCTTGAAGGGCAGCACGCACGGGAATAATCTCCCTGCACGCCTATCAAAAACACAACTGCTCGATGCCGTCCTGCTGATGTCACCTTTGTGCCGCACGATCGGGGTGCGAGGTGCAGCGGCATCTACCCAGAAGGGATGAGATCGCCATGCTCGATAGTTGTCAGAACGCCCAGGAACGCTGGGGTGGGGTTCACAAGCTGATCGACCGCTGGCTCAAGGAGCGAGAGGAGCTGGTTCAGGCTTTTCGTGCCTTGCGCGATGCCAAGCCGGCATTTGCGGACAAGGAAAAAAACCGAGATTTCTGCGCGGTGCTGGTCGATTATGTGTCGGCTTGGCATTTTGAAGTCAGCGAGCAATTGGTCAGTGAAGCCAAAGCTTTCGGTGACACGCGTGGCCTGGAGCTGGCCAAGCAAATCACTCCGCGTATCGATGCCATCACCGAAATCGCGTCGGCCTTCAATGACCATTGCGAAAAGGGCGATTGCAAGGACCCGGACCGTTTCGCCAAGAAGCTCGGCGAGCTTGGTAGTCTGCTGCATGAACGCTTCGAGCTCGAAGACTGCCTGATCGAAGTGCTGCATACCGCGCACAAGGAAGAGGGCGCGGTCGAGGCTTGAGGGTCGGCGTCAGTCGCCGACCGCCAGCAGTTCTATCTCGAACACCAGTGGCGTATAGGGCGCGATCAGGTCACCCGCGCCCTCGGCACCGTAGGCTTGTGCCGATGGGATCACCAGGCGCCATTTCGCCCCCGTTTTCATATGTGGCAACGCCACTTGCCAGCCTTCGATCACCGAGTCCAGGCTGAACCACTGTGGCTGTTGGTTCTGATCGAATACGGTGCCGTCAGGCAACTTGCCTACATAGCGTACCTGCACCTTGCTCTTGGGGTTGGGCTGCGCGCCGTTACCACTTTTCAGTTCACTGTAGAGCACGCCCTCAGGCAGCTCATGCACACCGGCTCGTGCGCGCTCGTTGGCCATGAAGCGCGCCTCGATGCCTTGCAGTTTTTCCACTTCGGCTTGCACGGCGGCGTTGTTCGCCTGTTCTTCATGCTGCTGAAGAATGGCTTGCATGCGCGCCTTGTCGAGTTTCAGCGGCTGGTTCTGGTAGGACTGGCGAAGCCCTTCAACCAAAGCCTCCAGTTGCAATCCAGGCACTTCCTCGCGCAGCCGCTCCCCCAGGCTGGCGCCCAGGCTGTAGGCCACGTCGTGATCACTGGGGGGCACCGTTTCAGGGGCGGCGAGTGCGATGGGAGCCGCCAGGCACAGGCCGATAAAAAGATAACGAGGCATGGTCAACTCCGAGCTCAAGAGCTGAGAAGTATGCCAGCCTTGTTGCATCGATTTGCGTAAATCTCGGCAACCATTTGTTGAGCAACTACACTTTCACGCAGCTGCAAGACAACAACTTTGCCCAGGCATGCAACGCGGCGCCAACGATACTGTCCACATGCCCTAGCGGCGGTAGCAGCACAAGCATAGTATTAGCCGCAATCTCGTCAGCCAGGAGGTAAACCATGTCGGCCAAGAAGAAGCCAGTAAGTACGCCGTTACACCTGCTCCAGCAACTTTCGGGCAGCTTGCTCGAACACTTGGAAGATGCTTGCTCGCAAGCGCTGGCCGATGCGGAAAAACTGCTGGCGAAGTTGGAGAAGCAGCGTGGCAAGGCTCAGGAAAAACTGCACAACGGTCGCCTGAAATTACAGGACGCGGCCAAGGCAGGTAAAACCAAGGCGCAAGGCAAAGCCCAGAAAGCCATTGGTGAACTCGAGTCGTTGCTCGACTCGCTCAAAGAGCGCCAGACGCAAACCCGTACTTATATCCAGCAACTCAAACGCGATGCTCAGGAAAGCCTGAAGCTGGCCCAGGGTGTAGGCAAGGTGCGTGAGGCTGCTGGCAAGGCCCTGGACCAACGGGCAGTTGCAGCCAAGTCGGCTAAACCAGCCGCTGCCAAAGCTGCGGCCAAACCTGCAGCAAGGTCTTCCACCAGCGCTGCGGCAAAAGCGCCTGCCAAGGCCGCTGCTGCCAAGGCACCGTCGCGCGCTGCTGCCGCCAAGCCTGCTGCCGTAAAAACCCCGGCCAAGGCTGCGGCTAAACCTGCGGCTAAAGCTGCAGCCAAGCCAGTCACTGCCAAAGCGGCTGCAGCCAAGGCGCCATCGCGCACTGCTGCGGCCAAGCCTGCTGCCACCAAGGCCCCCACCAAAGCCGCTGCTGACAAGCCTGCCAAACCCGCCACGTCCAGAGGCACTGCAGCCAAACCGGCCGCGGCCAAGGCGCCGGCTAAAACCACTGCAGCCAAGCCTGCTGCGAAAACTGCTGCCGCCAATCCTGCCGCTAAGGCCACAGCCAAGCCAGCTGCCAAGGCCCCGGCCAAGCCCGCAGCCAAACCAGCTGCCAAGAGTGCGGCCAAGCCCGCCGCTGCAAAGCCGGCCACCAGCAAACCAGCTGAAGCCAAGCCAGCGGCGCCTGCGGTGACCAACTCGGCAGGCACTGCCGCCCCGGCGACGTCCTCCGCCGCACCGGCAAGCACCTCGCCTCAGGCGCCGTCTTCGGCCTCCTGAAGCCCGGTGGCCGCGACACGCAGCTGAGTCAGCGAGTCGTGGCCATGGACCTGGTCGGGCGCCAGCCTGGCCAGCCAATCGTCCGCGGGTTCAGGCGAGCCCGTGGGCCATTGCCTTGCACATGCCTCCAGGCGTTGCAGCAAGCGCTTCTCTGCCTGTAATTCCAAGCCCTTTACGTGCTCACGCAACGCCTGCAGGTGCGGGTCATGCTGCGCGGCCGCCCGCCATTGCTGGCGCAAATGGCGTAGCGGCGTTACCACTTCAGTTTGCCAAGGCTCGGCAATTGCGCGTAAAGCGTCGATTCGCCCGGCTTCTACGGCGACACCTCGGGTTTGCAGCCAGCTTGCGCACAACAGAAGGCACACATCGCCCCCCTCGGCCTGCACGCTCAGGCAAGCCGCTTCGACGCCCGGCCGGCCATACAGGGCCAGGGCGTAATTCCACAGGTCGGTGTACATGATTCCACTTACGCTCCGGGTCGAGGAAGCTGGTAGACTCCGCGACCATCATGATCAGACTATCCAACCTCACTTTACAGCGTGGTCCGCAGCGCTTGCTAGAAGGCGCCGAGATGACCCTGCACGCCGGTCACAAGGCCGGCCTGATCGGCGCCAACGGCGCCGGAAAATCCAGCCTGTTCGCCTTGCTGCGCGGTGAGCTGTCGCCTGATGCCGGCGACTGCCAACTGCCGGGTGACTGGCGCATCGCCCACATGCGTCAGGAGGTCGATACCCTCGATCGGCTGGCCGTGGACTATGTGCTCGACGGCGACGCGCGCCTGCGCAAGGTCCAGGCCGAGCTCGCTGTGGCCGAAACCGCCCACGACGGCACTGCCCTGGCACGCCTGCACAGTGAGCTGGAAAGCGCCGACGGCTATACCGCCGATGCCCGTGCGCGCAAATTGCTGGCCGGTCTTGGTTTTACCAACGAGCAGATGGACCGCCGCGTCGGCGACTTCTCCGGTGGCTGGCGGATGCGCCTGAACCTGGCCCAGGCCCTGATGTGCCCATCCGACCTGCTGCTGCTCGACGAACCGACCAACCACCTGGACCTCGATGCGATCCTGTGGCTCGAAGACTGGCTCAAGGGCTACCCGGGCACGCTGTTGCTGATTTCCCACGACCGCGACTTCCTCGACGCCGTGGTCGACCATGTGTTGCATGTCGAGCAGCGCAAGCTGAACCTGTACAAGGGTGGCTATACCGCCTTCGAGCGCACCCGTGCCGAGCGCCTGGCGCAGCAGCAGCAAGCCTACGAGAAGCAACAGGCCCAGCGTGCGCACATGGAAAAGTACATTGCCCGCTTCAAGGCCCAAGCCACCAAGGCCCGTCAGGCGCAGAGCCGGATCAAGGCCCTGGAGCGCATGGAGGAGCTGTCGGCGGCGCACGTGGATTCGCCGTTCGACTTCGTTTTCCGTGAATCGCACAAGATTTCCAGCCCGCTGCTGAGCCTTTCCGAAGGCCGTCTGGGCTACGGCGACAAGGCGATCCTCGACAAGGTCAAGCTGCAGCTGGTGCCCGGTGCGCGCATCGGCCTGCTGGGCCCCAACGGCGCTGGCAAGTCGACCCTGATCAAGAACCTTGCCGGCGAACTGTCGCCGCTGTCGGGCCGCCTGGTGCTGGGGGAGAACCTGGCCGTCGGTTACTTCGCCCAGCATCAGTTGGACTCGCTGGACGACAAGGCCAGCCCGCTGTTGCACTTGCAGCGTATTGCGCCGGCCGAGCGCGAGCAGACCCTGCGTGATTTCCTTGGCGGTTTCGACTTCCATGGCGACCGCGTGGACGAGCCGGTGGTGAATTTCTCCGGGGGCGAAAAAGCCCGCCTGGCGCTTGCCCTGATCGCCTGGGAGCGGCCTAACCTGCTGCTGCTCGACGAGCCGACCAACCACCTGGACCTGGAAATGCGCCTGGCACTGACCATGGCGTTGCAGGAGTTCGCGGGTGCTGTGGTAGTCGTTTCCCACGACCGTCACTTGCTCAAGAGCACTACCGACGATTTCCTGCTGGTGGCCGATGGCAAGGTCGATACCTTCGATGGCGACCTGGACGACTACAGCCGCTGGCTGGTCGAGTACCGGCAGCGCAGCGCACCGGCGAGCAACGCGCCGGTCAACCCGGACAAGACCGACAAGAAGGCCCAGCGCCAGGCCGCCGCTGCCTTGCGCCAGCAGCTGGCACCGCACAAGAAGGCTGCCGACAAGCTGGAGGCCGAACTGAACCAGGTGCATGCGCAGCTGGCCGAGGTCGAAACCGCCTTGGGCGACAGCGGCCTCTATGAGGGGGCGCGCAAGGACGAGCTGCGCGACCTGCTGGCCCGCCAGAGCAAGCTGAAGCAGCGTGAAGGCGAACTCGAGGAAGACTGGATGCAGGCCCTGGAAACGTTGGAAAGCATGCAGGCCGAGCTTGAGGCGCTGTCCTGACAGCGAGGTTGAGCTAGACCGACGCAGGGTTTGCGGCTGTCAGGCTGAGCGTTTGCAACGAGCGCATGATCGAGCGACGCCCGCGCGGGCGGCGCTCGATGCACAACATATCCGACAAACCACGCTTTCCCTTCGCGCCCTACAAAATTTGCTGGTTATTTTTTCGCCAACATCTTAGCTTAACGTTTTGCAACATATGTTCGAACGAGGTGTGTGATGTCGATGGAAGTGTGGTTGGGCTTCTTTGCCGCTTGTTGGGTGATCAGCCTTTCGCCTGGGGCCGGGGCGATCGCCTCGATGTCCAGCGGCCTGCAATATGGTTTCTGGCGCGGTTACTGGAACGCCCTGGGCCTGCAGATTGGCCTGGTCGTGCAGATCGCCATCATCGCAGCGGGTGTCGGCGCCATTCTTGCGGCCTCCGCCACGGCCTTCACCCTCATCAAGTGGTTTGGCGTCGCTTACCTGGTCTACCTGGCCTACAAGCAATGGCGCGCCCTGCCGATGGACATGACTGATGAATCCACCGTGCGTCCGATCGGCAAGCCTTTGAGCCTGGTGTTCCGTGGTTTCCTGGTCAACGTCAGCAACCCCAAGGCCCTGGTGTTCATGCTTGCTGTGCTGCCACAGTTCATCAACCCGCATGCACCGCTGTTGCCGCAATACGTGGCGATCACGGTGACCATGGTCACCGTCGATATGCTGGTGATGGCGGGTTATACCGGGTTGGCTTCACGGGTGCTGCGCCTGTTGCGCACCCCCAAGCAACAGAAACGTCTGAACCGGACGTTCGCCGGCCTGTTCATCGGGGCTGCCACGTTCCTCGCGACCCTGCGCCGCGCGCCTGTCTGACCGTTTCGCGGGGGCCTCGTGCAGGCCCCTCATTTCCCCCGGTCCATCATCCCCTTGAGCAAGTCCAAGGGCATTGGGAAGACGATGGTCGAGCTCTTGTCCCCGGCAATCGACCCCAGCGTCTGCATGTAGCGCAACTGCATGGCGCCCGGCTCCTTGCTGAGCATCTGCGCGGCCTGCATCAATTTTTCCGACGCTTGCAGTTCCCCTTCGGCGTGGATGACCTTGGCCCGCCGCTCACGTTCGGCCTCGGCCTGACGGGCGATGGCGCGCACCATCGATTCGTTGAGGTCGACGTGCTTGATCTCGACGTTGGCCACCTTGATGCCCCAGGCGTCGGTTTGCGCGTCCAGCACCTGGCGGATATCCAGGTTCAACTGTTCCCGCTCGGCCAGCAGCTCGTCGAGTTCGTGCTTACCCAATACCGCGCGAAGGGTTGTCTGTGCCAGCTGGCTTGTGGCGACCAGGAAGTCTTCGACCTGGATGATCGCCTTCTGAGGGTCGAGCACACGGAAGTACAGCACCGCATTGACCTTCACTGACACGTTGTCGCGGGTTATCACATCCTGCGGTGGTATATCCAGCACCACGGTACGCAAGTCCACCCGCACCATCTGCTGGATCACGGGGATGAGCAGAATCAGCCCCGGCCCCTTGACCTGCCAGAAGCGCCCCAATTGAAACACCACCCCACGCTCGTATTCGCGCAAGATGCGAAACGCCGACAGCAACAGCACGCCCAGCAGCATCAGCAGGGCCCCGAAACCCAATTGCATGAACATCGTCATTCTCCTTGCGCTGTAGGAGCAGCAGCAGCGCTCACTTCGAGCATCACGCCATGACGCGCGGTGACCCGCACCTGCTGGCCGAGCTGCAAGGGCGTAGTGCACTGGACCTGCCATTGTTCGCCCTGGGCCTGTACTGCGCCACAGAACGGGTTGTCTGCCACCACCTGCGTGACGCTCACCAAGCTGCCCACCAAGCCGGCGTCACCGCTGACCAAGGCCCGCTTGCGAGCTTTGAGGGCCATGCCCAGCACACCCCCTATCAGCGATGCCGAGAGCACCGCCAGGCTCGCGATCAACGCCAGCGGAATGCCGAACCCGGGGGCGTCGGTGTCTATCAGGATGACCGCACCCACCACGAACGCCACGATGCCGCCAAAACCGACCACACCGAAGCTGGGCAGGAACGCCTCGGCGATCATGAAGGCGATACCGAGCATGACCAGCGCGACACCGGCAAAGCTCACCGGTAGCAACTGCAGGGCATACAGCGCCAGCAACAGGCAGATGCCACCGACCACGCCGCCCACGCCGGAACCTGGGTTGATGAACTCGAACAGCAGGCCATACACGCCGATCATGATCAGAATCAGTGCCACGCTAGGGTTGGTGATCACGGCCAGCAGGCGTGTGCGCCAGTCCGGCAGATGCTCGACCAGGTTGGCGTCACGGGTCTGCAACGGGTGCGGCTGGTCAGCGGCGATGAGGGTCTTGCCGTGGAGCTGGCGCAGCAGGTCAGGCAGGTCGTTGGCCACGTAGTCGACCACTTTTTGTTTGAGCGCTTCGCTGGCCGACAGGCTCACTGCTTCGCGTACAGCCTGTTCTGCCCAGTCGGCGTTGCGCCCGCGCAGCTGCGCCAGGCCGCGGATATAGGCGGCGGCATCGTTCACCTGCTTGCGCGCAAGGGCTTGTTCATTGCTGTCGGGGTTGGCCTTGTCATCCTTTGGTGCACCCGGTGGGCCGCCAATCTGCACGGGTGTGGCGGCGCCGAGGTTGGTCCCGGGCGCCATGGCCGCTACGTGGCTGGCATAAAGGATGTAGGTGCCAGCGCTGGCAGCACGGGCACCGCTTGGGGCAACGAAGGTCGCAACCGGCACGGGACTGGCGAGGATGACCTTGATGATCTGACGCATGGCGCTGTCCAGGCCGCCGGGGGTATCCATGCGGATCACCACCAACTGCGCGCCCTGTTCCCTGGCCTGGTCCAGGCCGCGTAGCACATAGTCGGCAGTGGCCGGCCCAATGGCATCATCGATGCTCAGCACCCAGATTGCTCCGGGCGCGGCCTGGCTGCCTGGGGCGAGGCCAAGCATCAGCACCAATAACCACCAGCGCCAGCAGCGAGCGATCACCTGTCGTCACCTTGTTCGCTTCCGTTCTCCAAGTTTAGCCCTGCCCGCCCCGGCAGGGCCTAAAATTGGAGATGGGGGCGAAACCGGAGGTGCATCATGCGAATGGCCAAGACCCTGCAGCAGCGCCTGGACCAGGCCAACTGCGACTACGACATCATTCCCCATCCCCACTCGGCGACCAGCCTGGAATCGGCGCGTACGGCTGGCGTGCCGGCCGAGCGGGTCGCCAAGTCGGTCATGCTCGACGATCGCCATGGCAACTACATCATGGCGGTGCTGCCTGCCAACCGGCACCTGGACATGAGCAAGGTGCGCATGTCTGGCGCCTGGCAACTGACCCGCGAAAGCGGCCTGCCGACCCTGTTCGGTGACTGCGAACGTGGCGCCATCCCGGCAATGGGTGACGCTTATCAGATAAAGATGCTGCTCGATTCGAGTCTTACCCGCCAAGGCGATGTCTACCTGGAGGCGGGTGACCACGATCACCTGATCCACATGAGCATGGAGCAGTACCTGAAACTTGTGCCGCAAGCGGAAGTACGCGAGCTGTGCTGATGTTCTCAAACCAATGCCGGGCTGGCGTCGTGGACGGCCCGCCCGGTACCCAGGAGGAAACATGGAAGCGCCTACCCATCACTTTTCCGAGCTGTTCAAGCAGTTGGGCTTGCCCGATGATCCTCAGAGCATCGATCAGTTCATCTCCAGCCATTCGCCGCTGAAAAACGAGATCAAGCTGGTGGACGCGCCGTTCTGGACCGACTCCCAGCGCGCTTTTCTCAAAGAAAGCATCATTGACGATTCCGATTGGGCAGTGCCCTTCGATCAACTCAACGAAGCGTTGCGCCGCCCCCGAAAATAAAGCGCCGAGCGGCACCTGACGAGTGATCGGCCGTTGCTATGCTCAGGAAAACAATAAGGGGATATGCGCGATGAAAGATCCCTACGCACCAGGTTTCTGGTGCACCGTGACCATCCTGGGCACCCTGACGGCCGGTTACTTCTACGGTATCCGCCACACACACCACATGAGCCAGGCTGTGCAGTTTCTGTACGCTGCTGCGGCAGTCGCTGCAGCGGTCGCGCTGCTGGGCCTGACGTGGATCGCGTGGCAGCAACTGCACCTGAACAAGCGCGAGGTGATCCAAGGGCGAACGTTGCTCACCATCTGGAACACCAAGGTGGCGCTACGCCGGGTAGAGACGGTATTCGACCGGTATTTCTGGGGCAGCTATTGGCATTCGGGGCGCACCTTCGAGGAAGTGATGGGCGAGCTCAGAGGTACACCCCTGGAACAAAGCCTTGATGCGCTCAAGCGCCAGTGCCGAGCCCTGGACCGCGAGGTCCACGACCATCACCATCACTGGTTGGCCAACGCCCGGGATCTGTCCAGCGTCGCCACAGCCATGGCACGCGAACGTTACCAACTCGACCTGCTCGAGCCCTCGAGCAGTGGCCATGGCAATACCGCAGTGCTCAATCGTGACCTTGAAGTGCTGGTCTACACATGGTCGGCGCGCCTGCGCAGCTTCGACCATCAGTTGGACGAACTGGAGCGCGCCTACCACTGAAGTGGGTCATTCACCGCGGATGTACTGCTCCAGCTGCACGATCAGGCTGGCCTGTTCGGCGATGGTTTCCTTGACCAGGTCGCCGATCGACAGCAGCCCGAGCAACTCGCCGTTGCTGACCACCGGCAGGTGGCGCAGGTGGCGGTTGGTCATGAGACTCATGCAGTACTCCAGATTCTGCTTGGGCTCCACCGTGACCACGGGTGCACTCATGATTTCCCGCACCGGCGTAGCCGCCGAAGACCGGCCCTTGAGCACCAGCTTACGGGCATAGTCACGCTCGCTGACGATTCCCACCACCTGGTTGTTCTCCACGACCGGCAGCGCACCGACGTTTTTCTCCGCCAGCATTTTCAGGGCTTCGAGCACCGAGTCGTCAGGGCCGATGGTGTAGACGGTCTGGTGCTGGGACTTGGTCCTGAGGATTTGTTCGACGTTCTTCATACAGGCCTCTGCGGATGGAAAAAACGGGCTCTTGGAGTAACTAAAGCATCCGGCACGCTGGGCTGCACGGCAATGCAGGAAGCGGCATCGAGTCGATTGAAAAACGTCATGGCTGAAGTCGTTACGGGGTGAAGTAATAGACAGGCTTGAGGGCGCAGGGGGGATGCCAAATCGGATGGGGTAATATGCGCGATAATCTGTGACAATACATGTCAAGTTGCCATCATTCAGTCCTCTTTCGGCAAGGAGCCGCAATGCACCGTGCGTTTCGCCTCACAGCGCTAAGCTGTGCCTTCATTACCGCTGCCGGGTGCAGCACTCAGCAGATGGACACCATTTCCAAGAAAGTCAAAGACATCGGCAGGGACTACGGCATGCCGGTGCTCTGTGGTGTCGGTGTGGTGGCCGGGGGAGCTGCCGGTTACGCCCTCAAAGGCAAGGACGGCATCTTGCCGGGTGCTGCCGTAGGTGGCGCGGTGGGTTGCGTCGTGGGTTATGCCTGGCAGTCCCGCCTGCAGGAGCTGGACCGCATCGCCAAAGAAGAAAACCTGAAGATCACCACAGAGAAGCTGACAGTGGCCTCTGCCGCCGTGGTAACTGCTGTGCCGGAGCAGGCAGGTTTGGTGACCCAGATCGAAGACAGTGGCATGTTCGCCACCGGCTCTGACCAATTGACCCCAAGCGGGAAGCGCGCCGTGGCCAAGCTGGCACAGATGTATGCCAAGCCTGCCGCCACCGATAAGCAGGCCGCTGCCAAGGAGTCGCTGGACCGTCGCCTGCTGATCGTCGGCCACAGTGATGCTGTGGGTAACGCCGAATTCAACCAGAAGCTGTCCGAGCGCCGCGCCAAGACGGTCGGCAAGGTCATGCTGCAGGCGGGCATACCTGCCCATGCGATCTACTACCAGGGGGCAGGAGCTTCGCGACCGATTGCCGACAACAGTGACCCGCTGTTGCGTGGCCAGAACCGTCGTGTGGAAATCGTCGAGCTGGCCAACGAACAGGCCTTGGTGATGCGGGCCCAGGCAGAGGCGAGCAACACCCGCTACCTGCACTATGGCACCTCGACCGCAGCCAGGTCCAAGGCTGCCGGCAGCGCTAAGGCCAGCAGCACGCCGGCACAGGCCCAGCCGACCCGGCGGGCGACCGCAATGTCCGGTACGGGCGTTGCCAAAACCCCTGGCAGCGCCAAGCCCACGAAGGCCGCAGCCGCTGCCCGGCCGCAAGTCGATTTCGCCGGCACGCCGGTGGCCAGCTACAACTGGACCATGGCCCAGAGCATCAAGCCAAAACAGAGCGGCTTTACCTTGATCAGCAGCGCTTATGCGGCGCAGATGCCGATGTCGAGCTGTGAGGCCGACAGGCCACGCACCGCCGGCGAGGTCTTGAGCATGGCCAACGACCAGCCGCTGCCAAGGCACGCGACCAAAGACTACCTGCCTGGTTATAACAACCGTGTCTGGGCCAACTTGGTCAATGGGCACCTGGTGACGGTGTCGCCGGTATCGATCCTGCGCGAGAACGCCAAGGTCGATCGCCAGCCGATCCTTCAACTGGTGGAAGATTACAAGCTGCCCACCCAGCATAAGCCACGGACGATGAAAGCCGTCGCCAACACCTATGAAGGCGAAAGCGAAGTGCTGTACCGGGTCTTCGCCCGTGATGCCAAGGCCTCGATTTCCTGCATGGATATCGTCTTCAGCAAGGGCAATGCCCAGGCCAGCCAAGGTGCCTTGTTCTATGCCGCCGGCGCTGATGCTTTCGTCGCTGCTTACACGCCGATCCCGGCCACCAAATAACCCAAGTCAAGGACGTCCTGAATGGAAGACTTTTCGCTAGCTGCACTCAAATCATTGATTCTCGCCAATCAGGTGTTCACCGCCGGCCTGCTTTCGCTGCTGGTGACTGCGCTGATCGTGCATAAATACTGGGAGGAGGTTTCCTATTTCCTCATCCGTGTCTGGCACAGCTTCCCCCTGATCGGTACGGTGGCCCGGCTGTCGCGCAAGCGGTCTTCGGTCGACAGCGATGGCTGGATCAACCACGAAGTGACCTTGTCCAAGCCGTACTACGGCCAGTACAAGAAGTACATGAAAGGCGTGAACGCCTACAATGCCTCCCTGGACTACCTCGCCAAGGCCGGTGAGGCCGGGCGCTCGCCGCGCCCGGGTTGGGTGCTGGTACTGGTGCTGATGCTGGTACTGATCGAGGCCATGGGTTTTGCCTACGTCCTGGCCGGCTGGATGAACATGGATGCCTCGACCAATGACCGCCATTGGCTGACCGCGGGCACTGCGATCCTGCTCGCCGTCGCCTCGGCGTTTTTCGCCGAAGCCGCCGGCCATACGCTGCACCACAACAGCCTGATCGCCCGTGCCCGCCACTGGTGGCAAGGTGAAGAGCCTACCAAGCGCTCGCGTTCGCTAAAGGCCGGCAAGGCGATCAACCTGGAGGATTCCTTCACCGACTCGGACAAGCCGGACTACGAGCAACTGCTGGTCCGGGTAAAGGACGTCAACTCCAACGTCTCGCGCAAGTACGTCTGGCTGGTGGTCTGCGGTGTGTTCGTGGCGGCCATGGCTGTGGGGGCGTTCGTCGTGCGCTCGGCGACCCTGGACAGCATCGAGACCGAGATGGTCAACGGTATGCGCGCAGAGTCCGCGGCGCAAAGCTCCCTTGCAGGTTCCCCGTTTGACCTGCCAGCAGAATCCCAAGCCATCAATGATGAGGCCGACAACGCCACCATCGATGACAAGATGCACGCGATCCGCCAGGCCAGCCTGACCACCTACATCATGCTGTCACTGATCTACATCGCCATTCAGGGCATCAGCATCTGGCTGGCCAGCCGTTACTACTTTGCCGGCACCCACTCGCCAACCGCCTGGCGCCTGACCCACGAGTACGCCACCGCCGAGGAAATGCTCGACGCGATGGACCAGAAACGTCATGCCATTGCCAGTCACGCCGACGACAAGCTGCGTCGCCTGCAGACGTCGCTGTCCGGCCGCGACCATACCGACGCCGCTGTGCTGCACGCGCTGGAAGGTGAAAACACCGCACATCGCAACTTCCTCGCCTACGTCGAGTACAAGGCCGGTAAGGTTTCGCCCCAGCCAGTCAAGCCAAAGCCTAGCGTTGAGGCGGCTGCACCCGCGCCTTTGGCGCAGCCTGTAGCCCCGGCTCCGGTTGCGCCGCAGCCTGCCGTGGCCGAGCCTGTCGCCGCGGCCGTTGCCGAGCCTGCCGCGCCGGTTGAAATCAAGGCTTCGGACTTCCACGACATGACTGGCCTGCCGGAAGAGAACCTGGCTGCCGCCAGCCGGGCGTTGAACGTCAGCGAGGCGACACTGCGTGACATCCGCGAGCAACAGCAGGCGCTCAAGGCGCTTGGCCTGTTCCCAGCAAAAAAGGAGGGCATGCTGTCATGAGGCTTGCCAAGGCCCTGATCCTTGCGTTGGCGTTGCCTTGTGCAGCGCTGGCGGCTGAGCGCAATGACCTGCAGAGCTGCTACACGCGCAATGGTCTGGCTGACATCAAACCTGCAGCCTCGGGGCGTGAGCTGGTGGTGATCATCGATCAGACCATCCCGATGCCTGAAGACCTGCAGCGCAGCAGCTGGGGCCATATCGACCGGTTCGTGCAGCCGGGTGATCGCGTCAGGCTCTATACGTTTTCAGCGTTCTTGCCGGGGGAATACCAGCGCCTGGTGTACGCCGGCGAACTGGACATGCCGTTGCAGGGCGATGTTCGCGACGACGTCAACATGCGCAAGCTGAGGGCCCTGGATCTGTGCCTGGCGACCCAGAAGAAAGCGTTCCAGGCCGGCTTTGGCGGGCTGTTCGTCAAAGGGCTGCGTGATGCGCGCCAGGACATTCCCAAGAGCGAAATCATGAACACCTTGCGCCGGGTAGGTGAGGACATGAGCAAAGAGCAGGGTGTCCAGGAGCGGGTGGTGTATCTGATTTCGGACATGCTCGAGCATTCTGACTACACCAGTTTCTATGCGGCCAACCAGATCAAGCAGCTCAATGTCAGCAATGAACTCAAGCTGGCACAAAGCAAAGGGCTGTATGCGGACCTGCAGGGTGCCAGGGTGTATGTTTCCGGTGCAGGCTTGGTGACCGATGCGGTGAAGCATGCCTACAGATCGGGCAAGACAATGGATGCCCTGAACGATTTCTGGGCGCAATACCTAAATGCGTCCAATGCAACGCTGGAAGGTTTCGGCACGCCCAGCCTGAGTACTGACCTTCGCTGAACGGGGCGGGGCTGTAACCAGCCCCACCCACCAACGAAAAAGCCCCGGGCGCAGGCCCAGGGCTTTTTGATATGGCGCACTCGGCGGGATTCGAACCCACGACCCCTGCCTTCGGAGGGCAGTACTCTATCCAGCTGAGCTACGAGTGCAACGCGCACGCATGATACCCATCTGATTCGGTCGCGTCCATCGCCTTGATCTTCGTCCATTTTTCCTGATCCAGGCGCACTTGCGCGACGCATACCAGATTGCGCAATTTTTGCGCAATCACCTCCGCCCGATGCCAGCTCAGCCCGCCGATACCCACTTCGATGTCCAGCAAATCATCTTGCTGGCTGACCTGCACGCTGTGCGGCGTCAGAAACTGCAGGGCGAACAGGTTGAGTACCCGGCACAGGGTGTCCGGCTCGGCTTCGGCTTGCAGGCGATAGCACACGTTGCTGTGGCTACTGCTGGCGGCCCAGACATCGGTTCGGGGCAGGGCGCGTTCGAATGGGTTCATGCTGGTCTCCGCAAAGGTGGGAGAAATTCTGGCAGGTTGATGCGGGTATTTTTTCGCTATTATTTGATGAATGGGCCAGTGCGGCGAATTGATCAATTTGAAGAATACGAGATCAGGGAATTTTTAATGCAAAGCGAACTGGATGCGTATGACCGGCGGATTCTCGAGCTTCTTCAGGAGGATGCGTCACTGTCCAGCGCGCAGATTGCCGAGCGCGTAGGGCTGTCGCAGTCACCGTGCTGGCGCCGTATTCAGCGGCTCAAGGACGAGGGGGTGATTCGTGGGCAGGTCACGCTGCTCGATCGCAAGAAGGTCGGGCTGAACACGCAGATCTTTGCCGAGGTGAAACTGAACGCCCATGGTCGCTCCAACTTCACCGAGTTCACCGAGGCGATCCGGGGCTTTCCCGAGGTGCTGGAGTGTTATGTGCTGATGGGGTCAGTAGACTTCATGTTGCGTATCGTCACGCAGGATATCGAGGCTTATGAGCGGTTCTTCTTCGAAAAGCTCTCGAACGTACCGGGGATTCAGGAGGTGAACTCCATCGTGGCGCTTTCGGAGATCAAGTCCACCACCTGCCTGCCGCTGACCCGCTGACGCTGTCGCCTGCAAGCCGGCCCCCAAACGTCAACCGAGGCCTGCGAGGCCGTGGTGACAGGGGAGCCGGCTTACCGGCGATGATGCACAAGCGGATGTCAGGCCTTGAGCAGGTGCTTCCAGCCGCGGCTCTGATCAATCGCGCGGGCCTGCTCCACGCGGGCTTCCAGCAGCTCGTCAGGCGCTTCAACCAATGGCAGTTCCGCCAGCTCATGCAGCTTTTTCAGGTCGCCATACAGGCGGTCCATCTGCGGCGCCTCGAGCACCTGGCGCGCATGGTGCAGCCAGGCCAGCAACTGCTCGATACGCGGCAGTTGTTCAGCCAGGTCTTCCGGGCGTTGGGTGTAAAGCGGTAGCTTCAGTGCACGGCCTTCCTCGCCCAGCAGGTGTGCCAGCCAGCTGGCCAGTTGCGCCTTGCCCTGGCGTTCGCCACGGCCCTTGCGCTCTGCGGTCCAGGCACGGGCCAGCAGCCAGCGTGATGTTTCCAGAGAGAATTGGCCCCAGCGGACGTCCTCGAGTTCTTCGAGGAACTGCTCTGGCGCGGCGCGACGGATGTCCTCGTCGTCATTGCCGGCCTGAACCAGCGGGCGCCAGTCTTCCAGCAGCGCGTCCAGGCTGGCGCGCAGGTCACGGGTGCTGGCACGCGGCGCGGCCTGGCCAAGGCTGGCGACCAGTGCACGCAGTTCTGCCAGGCACTGCACCCAGTCCTGCAGCAGGCGCCAGTGGCCATTGTGGCGGTATTGCTCTGCCAGGCGCTGGCTGCTGCCCAGCAGTTGCCAGGCGAGGGCCGCGAAGGCATCGTCGACCGGCATTTCAGCGTCCAGTTCGCTGCTTGGCAAACCCAGCTCGTAGCTGTCGGGCTCCAGCAGGCGGTAACCGCGCTCTGCCTTGCTGATGTCGCACGGCATCAGGGGCAGGCTGGCGGCCAGCTCAGCGGCCAGTTCCAGCAGCGCCTCGGGGGCACCTTCGCGCAGTTCCAGCTCCAGCTCGCAGATCTCTTCCTTGCGTTTGCCGGCGATCACGAAGCCCTGGTCCAGCGCTGCCTCGATCACCACTTTGCTCTTGCCGCGGCCCCAGGCGATCTCGGCGAATTCGCGGGTGAAGTCGGTGGTGAACAGCGGTTTGATGGATTTTTTGTCAAGCTCGGCCAGTTGCTCAGGCCAGCAGGTGGCGTCGAGCTTTTTCAGGTCGAGTTTGACTTTGTCCAGGTGCCACTCGTATTCGTTGCGTTCGGACAGGCCGGCGACGCTTTGGCCACGGCACTTCAAGGTCTGGATGATCACCTCGCCGTCGCGGCGCAGGCGCAGCGCGACTCGGGCAGCAGAAAGTTCGCGCTCAGGGGTGTCGAAGTACTGGTTGAGCAGCTCGCGGGTCTGCCAGCCGGACTTGTTGCGCTTTTTCAGCAGAGGGTGCTCGCGCAGTGCGGCCAGAGTGTCGCGGCTGGCGCGGAGCTTGAGTTCGGTTTCTTTGTGCATCGCAGGCTCGAAGAGGGGCGTGATTGCCGTGCAGTCTACAGCAGTGTGCCGGCAACGGTTTATTCCTTACGGCGGATGGCCCTATGATGGGCAATGCTTCCGAGGAGTTCGCGCATGCCGTTGCCAACGCTGAAAGACCAGTTTGCCGCTTTGATCGCCGCGCCCTCGGTCAGCTGCACCCAGCCTGCCCTGGACCAGTCGAACCGCCAGGTCATCGACCTGCTGGCCGGCTGGTTGGGTGACCTGGGGTTCAGCTGCGACATCCAGCAGGTCGGCCCAGGCAAGTTCAACCTGTTGGCCAGCCGTGGCAGTGGCCCGGGCGGGCTTGTGCTGGCTGGCCACAGCGACACCGTGCCGTATGACGAGCAGCTGTGGACCAGCGACCCGCTCAAGCTGACCGAGGTCGATGGCCGCTGGGTGGGCCTAGGCAGCTGCGATATGAAAGGCTTCTTCGCCCTGATCATCGAGGCGGTGATTCCATTGCTGGAGCACGACTTCAAGCAGCCGCTGCTGATCCTCGCCACCTGCGACGAAGAAAGCTCGATGTCCGGTGCCCGAGCCTTGGCTGAGGCGGGTCAGCCACTCGGCCGTGCGGCGGTCATCGGTGAGCCGACCGGCCTGCGCCCGATCCGCATGCACAAAGGTATCCTCATGGACCGCATCGACATCCTCGGGCGCAGCGGCCATTCCTCGGACCCAAGCCTTGGCCACAGCGCGCTGGAGGCCATGCACGCGGTGATGGGTGAGCTGATGGGCTTGCGCCGGCAATGGCAGGATACCTACCGCAACCCGCAATTCACCGTGCCCACGCCGACCATGAACTTTGGCTGCATTCACGGTGGCGACAACCCCAATCGTATCTGCGGGCAGTGCGCCCTGGAGTTCGACCTGCGCCCACTGCCAGGCATGGATGTAGAGCAGCTTCGTGCGGCCATCCGTGAAAAGCTCCGGCCGGTGGCCGAGCGCCATGAGGTGCGCATCGACTACGCGCCGCTGTTCCCCGAGGTGCCGCCGTTCGAGCAGGCGGCCGATGCCGAACTGGTGCAGGTGGCCGAGCGCTTGACCGGCCATCGCGCCGAAGCGGTGGCGTTCGGTACCGAAGCGCCTTATCTTCAGCAGCTGGGGTGCCAGACGATCGTGCTGGGCCCTGGCGACATTGCCTGCGCCCACCAGCCGGGCGAATACCTGGAAATGTCACGAATCGAGCCTACCGTGCGTCTATTGCGTGACCTGATCCGGCACTATTGCCTGAATTAAACGTCCACCCTGCTGATTCGTCTTTGCCTAGAGGAGACCGCGCGTGACCGCAAGCCTGTTCCGACGATGATCCTGAACGCCGTGTGATCCAACGTTCTCCGTCCACTTTATCCACAGGCCCTGTCATGCCCGATTACGTCAACTGGCTGCGTCATGCCTCCCCGTACATCAATGCCCATCGCGACTGCACCTTTGTCGTCATGCTTCCCGGCGATGGGGTAGATCACCCCAATTTCGGCAATATCGTCCATGACCTGGTGTTGCTGCACAGCCTGGGCGTGCGCCTGGTGCTGGTGCACGGTTCGCGCCCGCAGATCGAAAGCCGCCTGGCGGCCCGTGGCCTGACCCCGCACTACCACCACGGCCTGCGCATCACCGATGCCGCAACCCTGGACTGCGTGATCGACGCCGTGGGTGCCTTGCGCCTGGCCATCGAAGCGCGCCTTTCGATGGACATCGCCGCCTCGCCGATGCAGGGCTCGCGCCTGCGCGTGGCCTGCGGCAACCTGGTGACGGCCCGGCCTATCGGCGTGCTCGAAGGGGTGGACTACCACCACACCGGTGAAGTCCGGCGCATCGACCGCAAAGGCATCAGCCGCCTGCTCGACGAGCGCTCGATTGTGCTGCTGTCGCCGCTGGGCTATTCGCCGACGGGTGAAATCTTCAACCTGGCTTGCGAAGACGTGGCCACCCGCGCCGCCATCGAATTGGGTGCCGACAAGCTGTTGTTGTTCGGCGCCGAGCCCGGGCTGCTGGATGAGAGCGGCAAGTTGGTGCGTGAGTTGCGCCCGCAGCAGGTCGCACCGCACCTGGCGCGGCTGGGCAGTGATTATCAGGGCGAGTTGCTCGATGCCGCCGCCGAGGCCTGCAAGGGCGGCGTGGCACGTAGCCACATCGTCAGCTATGCCGAGGACGGCGCACTGCTCACCGAGCTGTTCACCCGCGGCGGTGGCGGCACGCTGGTGTCGCAGGAGCAGTTCGAAGTGGTGCGCGAGGCGACCATCGAGGATGTGGGTGGGCTGCTGGAGCTGATCAGCCCGTTGGAGGAGCAGGGCATTCTGGTGCGACGCTCGCGTGAAGTGCTGGAACGTGAGATCGAGCAGTTCAGCGTGGTCGAGCGCGAGGGCATGATCATCGCCTGCGCGGCGTTGTATCCGATTGCCGATTCCCAAGCCGGTGAGCTGGCGTGCCTGGCGGTGAACCCGGAGTACCGCCACGGCGGGCGCGGTGACGAGCTGCTGGAGCGGATCGAGAGCCGGGCGCGGGCGTTGGGGTTGAACACCTTGTTCGTGCTTACCACCCGGACCGCGCACTGGTTCCGCGAGCGTGGCTTTGCCCCTAGCGGGGTAGAGCGGCTGCCTTCGGCACGAGCATCGCTGTACAACTACCAGCGCAATTCGAAGATTTTCGAAAAGTCTCTGTAAACCAGGCGATCGATTGCCCTGCCAACCCATGCAAAACGCCGCCCCAGAGGGCGGCGTTTTCATTTACACGGTATGCAGATACCAGTTGTACTCGAGGTCGGAGATCGAATGCTCGAACTCCTCCAGCTCGCTCTCCTTGCACGCGACGAAGATGTCGATGTACTTCGGATCGATGTACTTGTTCAGGATCTCGCTGTCGTCCAGCTCGCGCAGGGCATCGCGCAGGTTGTTCGGCAGGCTCTGCTCCAGCTGTTCGTACGAGTTGCCTTCGATCGGCTCACCTGGCTCGACCTTGTTGGTCAGGCCATGGTGCACACCAGCCAGCACGGCGGCCATCATCAGGTACGGGTTGGCGTCGGCGCCGGCCACGCGGTGCTCAAGGCGTACGGCGTCGGGCGAGCCGGTCGGTACGCGCAGGGCCACGGTGCGGTTGTCCAGGCCCCAGCTCGGCGCGTTCGGCACGTAAAACTGAGCGCCAAAGCGACGATATGAGTTGACGTTCGGGCAAAGGAACGCCATCGACGCAGGCAGGGTCTCGAGCACACCGCCGACAGCGTGACGTAGCGCGGCGTTCTGCTCGGGATCCTCGCTGGTGAAGATGTTGTTGCCATCCTTGTCCAGCACGGAAATGTGTACATGCAGGCCGTTGCCTGCCTGGCCCGGGTAGGGCTTGGCCATGAATGTGGTGTCCATTTCATGGTCGTAGGCGATGTTCTTGATCAAGCGCTTGAGCAGCACTGCATAGTCACAGGCCTTGAGCGGGTCAGGGACGTGGTGCAGGTTGACTTCGAACTGTGCCGGGGCGCTTTCCTTGACGATGGCGTCGGCCGGAATGCCTTGTTCCTTGGCGCCTTCGAGGATGTCCTGCAGGCAATCGGCGTATTCGTCCAGGTCGTCGATCAGGTACACCTGGGTCGACTGCGGGCGCTTGCCCGAGATCGGCGAGCGCGGTGGCTGCGGGCGGCCGTTCACGTTCTCCTGGTCGATCAGGTAGAACTCCAGTTCGAACGCGGCGCAGATGGTCAGGCCCATGTCGTCGAACTTGCTCACTACCTGACGCAGCACTTCACGAGGGTCGGCGAAGAAGGGCTCGCCTTCAAGCTCGTGCATGGTCATCAGCAGCTGTGCGGTGGGGCGTTTCTGCCAGGGCTCGTTACTGAGCGTACCCGGGATCGGATAGCAGATGCGGTCAGCATCGCCGATGTCCAGGCCAAGCCCGGTGCTTTCGACGGTGGAACCGTTGATATCGAGGGCGAAGAGGGAGGCCGGCAGGTTGATGCCTTTCTCGTAAACCTTGTGGAGGCTGGTGCGCTCTATGCGCTTGCCACGCACCACACCATTCATATCTGCAATCAGAAGGTCAACGTAGAGAACCTCAGGATGTTCCTTAAGGAACGCGTTCGCTTCGTTAAGCTGAACGGCACGCGGGGGTACCGACATGATGCAACACCTTTGTTGTTAAAAATATCAATCAAGGGGGGCTTGCAGGACCAGTCAATCGAAAAGCCATACTGATGTCAAGCCAACCCCATGATGCCCTGAAATGGCACATCGACGGCAGATTTGCTGCATATCGGGGCGTGCCATTATCCGCTATTTCCCTGCCAATGGGCTATCTCCGACATGCCGTGTTTTATTTTTTACGGAGGTGTTGTGTAAAAAAATGAACAAGGCTAAGCTCGGTCTCAACCCAAAACACAATAATACGAGGGTCACATGGTCCGCTTGTCGCGACCTGAAAGCGCTGCCTGTGCAGTGCGCTCGGGTATCCCTGCCGTTTCGGCACGCATCGATCGCGCTGTGGCCGCACTGGCCGCAATAATTGACGCTTTGCGTTTCTGGACTACCCCTCGTAGCGCCGTTTCGCTTCCTTTCTTGTATTCCTGCCCTTCGAACTCATTACGGACACGCTTGTTTCCAGTGTATCCACTGTGGTCCTGCGTGGGGGTTTTTGCTTTAGCAACCCACTCCATCCAGAATCAATGCGCGGACCACATTACCTCCTGAGGTATCTATGAGTAACAACCTCGACCAGCTCACCGATTGGTTGAAAGAGCACAAGATCACCGAAGTCGAATGCCTGATCAGTGACCTGACCGGCATCACCCGCGGCAAGATCTCGCCGACCAACAAGTTCATCGCCGAAAAAGGCATGCGTCTGCCCGAGAGCGTGTTGCTGCAGACCGTGACCGGCGATTACGTCGATGACGACATCTATTACGAACTGCTCGACCCGGCCGACATCGACATGATCTGCCGGCCCGACGAAAACGCTGTGTTCCTTGTGCCGTGGGCCATCGAGCCTACCGCCCAGGTCATCCACGACACCTACGACAAGAAGGGCAACCCGGTCGAGCTGTCGCCGCGCAACGTCCTGAAGAAAGTCCTGCAGCTTTACGCCGACAAGGGCTGGCAACCGATCGTCGCGCCAGAGATGGAGTTCTACCTGACCAAGCGCAGCGAGGACCCTGACTTCCCGCTGCAGCCGCCGGTAGGTCGTTCCGGCCGCCCCGAAACCGGCCGCCAGTCGTTCTCCATCGAAGCTGCCAACGAATTCGACCCGCTGTTCGAGGACGTCTACGACTGGTGCGAGCTGCAGCAGCTGGACCTCGATACCCTGATTCACGAAGACGGCACGGCGCAGATGGAGATCAACTTCCGTCACGGCAACGCCCTGCACCTGGCCGACCAGATCCTGGTGTTCAAGCGCACCATGCGCGAAGCGGCGCTCAAGCACAATGTGGCCGCCACTTTCATGGCCAAGCCCATGACCGGCGAGCCGGGCAGTGCCATGCACCTGCACCAGAGCGTGGTCGATTCGGTCACTGGCAAGAACATCTTCAGCAATGAAGACGGCAGCATGAGCGAGCTGTTCCTGCACCACATCGGTGGCCTGCAGAAGTTCATCCCCGAGGCGCTGCCGCTGTTTGCCCCGAACGTCAACTCGTTCCGCCGCTTCCTGCCCGACACGTCGGCCCCGGTCAACGTCGAGTGGGGCGAGGAAAACCGCACCGTCGGCCTGCGCGTACCGGATGCCGGCCCGCAGAACCGTCGGGTCGAGAACCGCCTGCCGGGCGCCGATGCCAACCCTTACCTGGCCATCGCTGCTAGCCTGCTGTGCGGCTACATCGGCATGGTCGAAGGCATTGCCGCCAGCGCCCCGGTGCAGGGGCGCGGTTATGAGCGGCGCAACCTGCGCTTGCCGCTGACCATCGAGGACGCCTTGGAACGCATGGAAGTCAGCCGCGCGCTGACCCAGTACCTGGGCAAGAAATTCATCACCGGTTACGTCGCCACCAAACGCGCCGAGCATGAGAACTTCAAGCGTGTCATCAGCTCCTGGGAGCGTGAGTTCCTGCTGTTTGCTGTGTGATCAACCCCTGAGGCCGCCCGCCGGCGGCCTGTGGACCCTGGAGAAGCACATGAGCGTCAAAAACCCGCAAACCCGTGACTGGCAAACCCTGAGCGGCGAGCACCACCTTGCACCTTTCAGTGACTACAAGCAGCTGAAGGAAAAGGGGCCGCGCATCATTACCAAGGCGCAGGGTGTGCATTTGTGGGACAGCGAGGGGCACAAGATCCTCGACGGCATGGCCGGCTTGTGGTGCGTCGCGGTGGGTTATGGCCGTGAAGAGCTGGTCCAGGCTGCCGAAAAGCAGATGCGCGAACTGCCGTACTACAACCTGTTCTTCCAGACGGCCCACCCGCCTGCGCTGGAGCTGGCCAAGGCCATTACCGACCTGGCGCCCGAGGGCATGACCCATGTGTTCTTCACAGGCTCCGGCTCCGAAGGCAATGACACGGTGCTGCGCATGGTCCGCCACTACTGGGCGCTCAAGGGCAAGCCGCAGAAGCAGACCATCATCGGCCGTATCAACGGCTACCACGGCTCGACGGTTGCCGGTGCAAGCCTGGGCGGCATGAGCGGCATGCACGAACAGGGCGGCCTGCCGATCCCGGGCATCGTGCATATCCCGCAACCGTACTGGTTCGGTGAAGGCGGCGACATGAGCCCGGACGAGTTCGGGGTGTGGGCGGCCGAGCAATTGGAGAAGAAGATTCTCGAAGTCGGCGAGGACAACGTGGCGGCCTTCATTGCCGAGCCTATCCAGGGCGCCGGCGGCGTCATCATCCCGCCAGACACCTACTGGCCCAAGGTCAAACAGATCCTCGCCAAGTACGACATCCTGTTCGTCGCTGACGAAGTGATCTGCGGTTTTGGCCGCACCGGCGAGTGGTTCGGCTCTGACTACTACGGCCTCAAGCCCGACCTGATGACCATCGCCAAAGGCCTTACTTCCGGTTACATCCCCATGGGCGGTGTGATCGTGCGTGACAAGGTGGCCAAGGTGCTCAGCGAAGGCGGCGACTTCAACCACGGGTTCACCTATTCCGGGCACCCGGTGGCCGCTGCGGTTGGCCTGGAAAACCTGCGCATCCTGCGCGACGAGAAGATCGTCGAGAAGGTCCGTACGGAAGTGGCACCCTACTTGCAAAAACGTCTGCGTGAGCTGCAGGACCACCCGCTGGTGGGCGAGGTACGCGGCCTGGGCCTGCTCGGCGCGATCGAGCTGGTCAAGGACAAGGCCTCCCGCAGCCGTTACGAAGGCAAGGGGGTGGGCATGATCTGCCGCAACTTCTGCTTCGACAACGGCCTGATCATGCGCGCGGTGGGTGACACCATGATCATCGCACCACCGCTGGTGATCAGCCATGCAGAGGTAGACGAGTTGGTGGAAAAGGCACGCAAGTGCCTGGACCTGACCCTCGAAGCGATCCGTTGAGCGCCTGCTAGGCTAGCGATGTGACATTAAGTCGTTACAAGGGGCTGGTTTCCTTGAAACAGCGCCTTGTAACTTGCCAGACTAGTGGCTGTTTCAGTCGCCCGGCGCTCTGCACGGTAGGTTCTGGCTGCTGAACAGATGGCTAAATAAAAATTCTGGAGCATGACGCATGAAGAAAATGGGCAAGACGTTGTTGGCCGCCGCCCTGATGGGAGCCATGGCCACCGCTGTACAGGCTGAAGACAAGGTGCTGAACGTCTACAACTGGTCGGACTACATTGCTCCGGACACCATCGCGAAGTTCGAGAAACAGACTGGCATCAAGGTCAAGTACGACGTTTTCGACAGCAACGAAACCCTGGAAGCCAAGCTGCTGGCGGGCAAGTCCGGCTATGACGTGGTCGTACCGTCCAACAACTTCCTGGCCAAGCAGATCAAGGCAGGGGTCTACGAAGAGCTCGACCGCTCGAAGCTGCCAAACTGGAAGAACCTCGACGAAGACCTGCTCAAGGCCGTGGGTGACGCCAGCGACAAAGGCAACAAGCACGCGTTCCCATACATGTGGGGCTCGATCGGTATCGGCTACAACCCGGAGAAGGTCAAGGCTGCTTTGGGCGTCGACAAGATCGATTCGTGGGACGCCGTATTCAAGCCGGAGAACATCGCCAAGCTCAAGAGCTGCGGCGTGAGCTTCCTCGACGCACCGACCGAGATGCTGCCGGCCGCGCTGCACTACCTGGGGCTGCCTAGCGACAGCACCAAGAAAGAAGACCTGAAGAAGGCCGAGGACCTGTTCCTGAAGATCCGTCCTTCGATCACCTACTTCCACTCGTCCAAATACATCGGCGACATGGCCAACGGCAACATCTGCGTGGCCGTTGGTTACTCGGGTGACCTGGAGCAATCCAAGGCGCGCGCGCATGAAGCCGGCGACAAGGTCAAGGTCGACTACATCATTCCGAAAGAAGGCGCCGGTACCTTCTACGACATGGTCGCCATGCCCAAGGATGCCGAGCACAAGGAAGCCGCCTACAAGTTCATGGACTTCCTGATGCAACCGGAAATCATGGCCGAGATCACCAACGCCGTACGCTTCCCGAACGGCAACGCTGCTGCGACCCCGTTGGTGGACAAGGACATCACCAGCGACCCGAGCATCTATCCGCCTGCCGACGTGAAAAAGCACCTGTACGCGATCGCCGCGCCAGAAGCTGCTGCCCAGCGCCTGATCACTCGCAGCTGGACCAAGATCAAGTCGGGCAAATAAGCCTGACTGCAACAGCTCTGGGCCGGGGTTTTCCGGCCCAGAGCCGGTGAATGGCAATTGATGATTGCGGCATCGTGGCTGCGAAGGTAAGTTGCGCGCCGGTTTTGCGTGCGTGGCAGCGCTGCGCCGTTACCAAGGCACTGATTGTGAGGACCACCCACTTGTCTATTTCTGTATTACGCAAAGCCTTGATGGCTGGAGCGGGCCTGACGCTGGCATGCAGCGTCCAAGCGGCGCCTACGGTGCACTTCTACAACTGGTCCGACTACATCGGCCCGACCACGCTCGAAGACTTCGAGAAAACCACGGGTATCAAACCTGTGCAGGACGTGTTCGACTCCAACGAAACCCTGGAAGGCAAGCTACTGGCCGGCAACACCGGTTATGACGTGGTAGTGCCGTCCAACCATTTCCTCGGCAAGCAGATCAAGGCGGGCGCGTTTCAGAAGCTCGACAAGAAACTGCTGCCCAATTATTCCAACCTGGACCCGGCGTTGATGAAGCGTCTGGAAAAGAACGACCCAGGTAACCAGTACGCCGTGCCTTACCTGTGGGGTACCAATGGCATCGGCTACAACGTCGACAAGGTCAAGGCGGCCCTGGGCGTGGACACCATCGATTCCTGGGCCGTGCTGTTCGAGCCCGAGAACATGAAGAAGCTGTCCAAGTGTGGCGTGGCGTTCCTCGACTCGGCGGATGAAATGCTGCCAGCGGTGCTCAACTACATGGGGCTGGACCCCAACAGCACCAACCCCAAGGACTACGCCAAGGCCGAGCAGAAGCTGCTGGCCGTACGCCCGTACGTGACCTACTTCCACTCCTCCAAGTACATCACGGACCTCGCCAACGGCAACATCTGCGTCGCAGCAGGTTTCTCCGGTGATGTGTTCCAGGCCAAGGCCCGCGCTGAAGAAGCGAAGAAGGGCGTGAACCTGGCCTACTCGATTCCCAAGGAAGGCGGCAACCTCTGGTTCGATGTGCTGGCGATCCCCAAGGACGCCAGGAACGTCAAAGAGGCCCACGCCTTCATCAACTATTTGCTGAAACCTGAGGTTATCGCCCAGGTCAGTGATTACGTCGGTTACGCCAACCCGAACCCCAAGGCTGGCGCCCTGATGGACCAGGCCGTGAGGACTGACGCCGCGGTTTACCCACCGCAGGAAGTGCTGGACAAGATGTTCGTCAACAGTGAGTTGCCACCCAAGGTGCAACGTTTGATGACCCGCAGCTGGACCAAGGTCAAGTCGGGCAAGTAAAAATCCAGGCCCGCCGCCAAAGCAGGGGCGGGCACACAAATCTTGTTGGGAGTTTCACTCATGGCAGTTGCCTCCGGTGCCTATAAGAAAGCCCTCGAGGGTGGCCAGCAACCCAAGCAGGTGTTGGTCAAGATCGACCGGGTCACAAAAAAATTCGACGAAACGGTAGCGGTGGACGATGTGTCGCTGGAGATCCGCAAAGGCGAAATCTTCGCCCTGCTCGGTGGCTCCGGTTCGGGCAAGTCGACCTTGCTGCGCATGCTGGCCGGTTTCGAGCGGCCGACTGACGGGCGCATTTTCCTCGATGGCGTAGACATCACCGACATGCCGCCCTACGAGCGGCCGATCAACATGATGTTCCAGTCCTACGCGCTGTTCCCGCACATGACCGTGGCGCAGAACATCGCCTTCGGCTTGCAGCAGGACCGGATGCCCAAGGCCGAGATCGACGCCCGCGTGGCCGAGATGCTCAAGCTGGTGCACATGACCCAGTACGCCAAGCGCAAGCCGCACCAGCTCTCCGGTGGTCAGCGTCAGCGTGTGGCCTTGGCCCGCTCGCTGGCCAAGCGCCCCAAGCTGTTGCTGCTCGATGAGCCCATGGGTGCGCTGGACAAGAAACTGCGCTCGCAGATGCAGCTGGAACTGGTCGAGATCATCGAGCGCGTGGGCGTGACCTGCGTGATGGTGACCCACGATCAAGAAGAGGCCATGACCATGGCCCAGCGCATCGCCATCATGCACCTGGGCTGGATTGCCCAGATCGGTTCGCCTGTGGATATCTATGAAACGCCCACCAGCCGCCTGGTGTGCGAGTTCATCGGTAACGTCAACCTGTTCGAGGCCGAAGTGATCGACGATGCCGAAGGCCATGCGCTGATCGCCTCGCCGGAACTCGAGCGCAAGATCTACGTTGGCCACGGTGTGTCCACTTCGGTCGAAGACAAGCACATTACCTACGCCCTGCGCCCGGAAAAAATGCTGGTCACAACCGAACAGCCGGACTTCGAGCACAACTGGTCGCGCGGCAAGGTCCATGACATCGCCTACCTGGGCGGCCACTCGGTGTTCTACGTCGAGCTGCCCAGCGGCAAGGTGGTCCAGTCTTTCGTCGCCAACGCCGAGCGCCAGGGCACCCGCCCGACCTGGGGCGATGAAGTGTACGTGTGGTGGGAAGACGACAGCGGCGTGGTACTGCGGTCATGAAACTGCGCAAGCTCAAGCGAGCCTTCCAGCGCCTTATCCCCGAGGGGCGGCACCTGGTGATCGGCGTGCCGTTCATCTGGCTGTTCCTGTTCTTCATGCTGCCGTTCTTCATCGTGCTGAAGATCAGCTTTGCCGAAGCCGACGTGGCGATCCCGCCGTATACCGAGATCTATAGCTACGTCGAAGACAAGGTGCAGCTGGTAATCAACCTGGCCAACTATGGCCTGTTGACCGACGATGAGCTGTACATCTCGGCTTATCTGGGCTCGTTGAAGATGGCCTTCATCAGCACCGTGCTGTGCCTGCTGATCGGCTATCCGATGGCCTACGCGATCGCCAACGCACGCAAGGAAACCCAGACCGTGCTGTTGCTGCTGATCATGATGCCGACCTGGACCGCGATCCTGATCCGCGTCTATGCCTGGATGGGCATCCTCAGCAACAACGGCCTGCTCAACGGGTTCTTGATGTGGACCGGGCTGATCGACCAGCCGCTGCAGATCCTCAACACCAACCTGGCGGTGTATATCGGCGTGGTCTATTCGTACCTGCCGTTCATGATCCTGCCGCTGTTCGCC
The DNA here is from genome assembly GCF_044748705.1 of Pseudomonas sp. NPDC089758. Lineage (NCBI taxonomy): Bacteria > Pseudomonadati > Pseudomonadota > Gammaproteobacteria > Pseudomonadales > Pseudomonadaceae > Pseudomonas > Pseudomonas sp. NPDC089758. The sequence continues at coordinate 22,313 of NZ_JBIVGN010000022.1, read as the reverse complement.
AACCTGGTAAAGCACGATCAGAGCCTGCTCGAAGCCGCATCGGACCTGGGTTCGAGCACCTTCAACAGCTTCTGGAAGATCACCGTGCCGCTCTCGAAAAACGGCATTATCGCCGGCTGCATGCTGGTGTTCATCCCGGTGGTGGGCGAGTTCGTCATTCCCGAACTGCTGGGCGGCCCGGAAACCCTGATGATCGGTAAGGTGCTGTGGCAAGAGTTCTTCAACAACCGTGACTGGCCGGTGGCATCTGCCCTGGCGGTGGTGATGCTGTTGATCCTGATCGTACCGATCCTGCTGTTCAACCGCAGCCAGGCCAAAGAGATGGAGGGCAGGGCATGAAGCGCTTCAGTTTCTCCAAGCTGATGCTGGTGCTCGGCTTGTTGTTCATCTACCTGCCGATGCTGATCCTGGTGATCTATTCGTTCAACGCCTCCAAGCTGGTAACGGTGTGGGGTGGCTGGTCGGTCAAGTGGTACGTCGGCCTGCTCGACAACACTCAGCTCATGGGTTCGGTGATGCGCTCACTGGAGATCGCCTGCTACACGGCGGTGGCGGCGGTGGCTTTGGGTACCCTGGCAGCCTTCGTGCTGACCCGGGTCACCCGCTTCAAGGGTCGCACGCTGTTCGGTGGCCTGGTCACTGCACCGCTGGTGATGCCTGAAGTGATCACAGGCCTTTCGCTGTTGCTGCTGTTCGTGGCCATGGCGCAGACGATCGGCTGGCCGCAGGAGCGTGGCGTGGTCACCATCTGGATCGCCCACACCACGTTCTGTGCGGCCTATGTGGCAGTGGTGGTGTCGGCGCGCCTGCGAGAGCTGGACCTGTCGATCGAAGAAGCGGCCATGGACCTGGGTGCCAAGCCGTGGAAGGTGTTCTTCCTGATCACCATCCCGATGATTGCGCCGTCGCTGGCGGCGGGTGGCATGATGTCGTTCGCCCTGTCGCTGGATGACCTGGTACTGGCGAGCTTCGTTTCCGGGCCTGGTTCGACCACCTTGCCGATGGAAGTATTCTCCGCTGTGCGCCTGGGCGTGAAGCCGGAGATCAACGCCGTGGCCAGCCTGATCCTGCTGTCGGTGTCGTTGGTGACCTTCATGGTCTGGTACTTCAGCCGCCGCGCCGAAGAGCACCGCCGCAAGGCGATTCAGCAGGCGATCGAAGAGGGGGCTGCTGCCAACGTTTCGCAGCCGCAGATCAAGCGCCCGACGGCCACCGCTGCGTCGGCCTGAGTGCGCTAGCTACGGCCGGGCCCGCTTCCAAAGGACGTTGCACGCCGCAAGGGCTGCATCAGTCCAGTGGGAGCGGGCTTGCTTCAGGGCCCGCCTCCCCGCCATGGCCGCCCAACTGACCCTGGTCAGTGTTTTTTCTGAACCCTGATCTACGCTAACAGTCGCATCCCACGAATCATTTGCGCGCAAGCTAGGAGCCTGCATGAGGGTGACGCGTTCACTGTTGGTTGTAGGCTTGGGGCTGCTAGGCCTGCTGACAGGTTGCAGCAAGGAAGAGGCTCCCGAGGTTTTGCCACGGGTGGGGGTAGTGCAAGTCCAACCCACTGACTTCGCCGCCAGGGTCACCTTGACCGGTGATGTGCAGGCGCGTGTGCAGACCGATCTTTCGTTTCGCGTGGGTGGCAAGATCATCTCGCGCAGCGTTGACGTGGGCGATCACGTGAAGGCCAACCAGGTGCTGGCCCGGCTGGACCCCAAAGACCTGCAGAACAATGTCGATTCGGCCAAGGCCGAGGTGTTCGCCGCTCAGGCGCGCGTCACCCAGACCAGCGCGGCCTTCGTCCGCCAGCAAAAGCTCTTGCCCAAGGGCTACACCAGCCAGAGCGAATACGACGCCGCCGAAGCATCGCTGCGCAGCAACCAGAGCGCGCTCAAGGCGGCACAGGCGCAACTGGCCAATGCCCAGGAGCAACTGAGCTATACCGCCTTGGTGTCAGAGGCCGATGGGGTGATCACCGAGCGCCAGGCCGAGGTCGGTCAGGTGGTCCAGGCGACCATGCCGATATTCAGCCTTGCGCGTGATGGCGACCGCGATGCTGTCTTCAATGTCTACGAGTCCCTGCTGGTGGCGCCGCCGAGCGATGCCGGTGTAATGGTCAGCCTGCTCGACGACCCCAAGGTCCAGGCACAAGGCTTTGTCCGGGAAATTACCCCGACCGTATCGGCGCAGAGCGGCACGGTCCAGGTCAAGGTGGGCCTGCGTGATGTGCCTGCGGCCATGCTCCTGGGTTCACCGGTTACCGCCACGGCCAACACGCAAGGGCGGCCGAGCATCGAATTGCCCTGGTCGGCACTGACCAAGGCGTTGCATGAGCCTGCGGTGTGGGTGGTTGGCGAAGGCGACAAGGTTGAGCTGCGCAAAGTCCAGGTAGCCCGCTACCTCACCGGCAAGGTTGTCATCGCCCAAGGCATACAAGGCGGGGAGACGGTAGTCGTCAGCGGTGGCCAGTTGCTGCATCCCGGTATGCAGGTCGAGAAAATCGATGCTAAGGACGGAGGCGCCGCGCCATGAACAAAGTACTGTTGCTGTGTGCGGCAGGCTTGCTGTTGACGGCCTGTGGCAGTGAGGAAGAACAACCTGAAGCCGTGCGCCCTGTGCTGTCGACCGTGGTCGAGGCCCAGGCGCAATCGCAGCTTGGCCGCTTCGCCGGCACCATCCAGGCACGCTATGAAAGCACCCTGGGCTTCCGGGTGGCCGGGCGCATTGCCCGGCGCTGGCTGGATGTGGGGGCCCAGGTAAAGCCGGGCGACACGCTTGCCACCCTTGACCCCACCGACCAGCAGAACCAGCTGCGCGCTGCCGAAGGCGACCTGGCCAGGGTCCAGGCGCAATGGATCAACGCCCAGGCCAATGCCCGCCGGCAACAGCAGCTGTATGACCGCGGCGTCGGCGCCCAGGCCCAGTTGGACATTGCCCAGACCGACCTGAAAACCACCGGCGCGAGCCTGGAGCAAGCGCGCTCGGCGGTCAGCCAGGCGCGTGACCAGCTCGATTACAGCACCTTGCGCAGCGACCATTCGGCGGTGATCACGGCGTGGCAGGCAGAGGCCGGGCAGACGGTTACCGCCGGTCAGGCGGTGGTCACGCTGGCGCGACCAGACATCAAGGAAGCGGTGATCGACCTGCCCATCGGCATTGCCGAGCAGCTGACCAAGGACCTGACGTTCACGGTTGCCTCGCAACTGGACAACAGCATCAATACCACCGCCACGCTGCGTGAACTGGAACCCCAGGCCGATGCCGCGACGCGCACCCGGCGTGCCCGTCTGACCCTTGCCAGCACTCCCGATGCCTTCCACCTGGGCACCGCGATCAGCGTCACCTTGACCTCGGCGATCACCCCGCGCAGCGAACTGCCGCTGAGCGCGCTGCTCGAGCGTGATGGCAAGACTCAGGTATGGGTCATCGACCCGCAGCAAAAAACCGTCGCTACCCGTGACGTCGCCCTGCTGGAGCGCTCCGCCGACACTATCGTGCTGGCCTCTGGAGTGCAGCCTGGTGAGCGGGTGGTCACTGCCGGTGTCAACAGCCTCAAGCCTGGCCAGAAGGTCACCTTCGACGAGGAAGCGCAATGAAAGGAAGCTTCAACCTGTCCGACTGGGCGTTGCGCCATCAATCTTTCGTCTGGTACCTGATGTTCGTCGGCCTGCTGATGGGGATTTTTTCCTACTTCAACCTTGGCCGCGAAGAAGACCCGTCGTTCACCATCAAAACCATGGTGATCCAGACCCGCTGGCCGGGCGCGACCCAGGATGAAACCCTGTACCAGGTCACCGACCGCATCGAGAAAAAGCTCGAGGAGCTGGACTCCCTCGACTACACCAAGAGCTATACCCGCCCGGGTGAGTCGACCGTCTACGTCTACCTGCGAGACACCACCAAAGCCGCCGACATCCCGCAAATCTGGTACCAGGTGCGCAAGAAGATCCAGGACATTCGCGGCGAATTCCCCCAAGGTATCCAGGGCCCAGGGTTCAACGACGAGTTCGGCGATGTCTTCGGCTCGATCTACGCGTTCACCGCAGATGGCTTGACCTTGCGCCAGTTGCGCGATTACGTGGAGCAGGCCCGTGCCGAGGTGCGCGAGGTCCCCAATATCGGCAAGATCGAGCTGGTCGGCACCCAGGATGAGGTGCTCTACCTGAACTTTTCCACGCGCAAACTGGCCGCGCTGGGCATTGACCAGCGCCAGGTCATGCAGGCCCTGCAGCAACAGAACGCGGTAACGCCGGCCGGGGTGATCGAAGCAGGCCCAGAGCGGATCTCGGTGCGCACCACTGGGCAATTCGCCTCAGAGAAAGACCTGCAAACGGTCAACCTGCGCATCAATGACCGCTTCTTCCGCCTGGCCGATATCGCCGATATCGAGCGCGGCTATGTCGACCCGCCGTCACCGATGTTCCGTTACAACGGCCAGACCGCGATTGGCCTGGCCATCGGCATGAAGGCCGGCGGCAACATCCAGGTATTCGGCGCCGCACTCAAGAAGAAGATGGACAGCATCGTCAACGACCTGCCCGTTGGCGTAGGCGTTCATACCGTGTCCGACCAGGCGGTGGTGGTGAAAGAGGCGGTTGGGGGCTTCACCAGCGCGCTGTTCGAGGCCGTGGTAATTGTACTGGCAGTGAGTTTCGTCAGCCTTGGCGTGCGAGCAGGGCTGGTGGTGGCCTGCTCGATCCCGCTGGTGCTGGCCATGGTCTTCGTGTTCATGGAGTACAGCGGCATCACCATGCAGCGGATCTCGCTCGGCGCGCTGATCATCGCGCTGGGCCTGCTGGTGGATGATGCGATGATCACCGTCGAGGTCATGGTTACACGCCTTGAGATGGGCGAGAGCAAGGAACAGGCTGCGACCTTCGCCTATACCTCGACCGCGTTCCCGATGCTCACCGGTACCCTTGTGACCGTCGCCGGCTTCGTGCCGATCGGCCTCAATGCCAGTTCTGCAGGCGAGTACACCTATACCCTGTTCGCGGTGATTGCCGTGGCGCTTATCGTGTCCTGGGTGGTGGCGGTGTTCTTCGCGCCCGTGCTTGGCGTGCATATTCTCAAGAGCGACAAGCTCAAGGGCCATGAGGCGGAACCCGGCCGCGTCGGGCGAGCGTTCGAAGGTGGGTTGCTGTGGTGCATGCGTCACCGCTGGCTGACCATCGTCGGCACCATCCTGCTGTTCGCACTGGCGCTGTTCAGCATGCGCTTTGTGCAGAACCAGTTCTTCCCGTCCTCGGACCGTCCGGAAATCCTCGTCGACCTCAACCTGCCGCAGAATGCCTCGATAGAGGAGACGCGCAAGGTGGTCGATCGCCTGGAGGCAAAGATCAAGGATGACCCTGACATGGTGCGCTGGAGCACCTACATCGGCCAGGGCGCCATCCGTTTCTATTTGCCGCTGGATCAGCAACTGCAGAACCCGTACTACGCCCAGCTGGTCATCGTCAGCAAAGGCTTGGAGGAGCGTGCAGGCATGATGGCGCGCCTGCAGAAGCTGTTGCACGAAGAGTTCGTCGGCATCGGCACCAACGTGCAGTCGCTGGAAATGGGCCCGCCGGTAGGGCGGCCGATCCAGTATCGGGTCAGCGGCAAGGACATCGACCAGGTGCGCAAGCATGCGATCGACCTCGCCACCCTGCTCAATACCAATGAGCACATCGGCGAGATGATTTACGACTGGAACGAGCCGGGTAAGGTGCTGCGCATAGAAATCGCCCAGGACAAGGCGCGCCAGCTCGGGCTGTCGTCCGAGGACGTGGCCAATGTGATGAACAGCATCGTCAGCGGCGCGCCGGTCACCGAGGTCAACGACAACATCTACCTGGTGGACGTGATCGCCCGTGCGGTGGACAGCGAGAGGGGCTCCCCAGACACCCTGCAGAACCTGCAGATCGTCACGCCCAGCGGCACGTCGATACCTTTGCTGGCGTTCGCCACGGTGCGCTACGAGCTGGAGCAGCCGCTGGTATGGCGCCGCGACCGCAAACCTACCATCACCATCAAGGCATCGGTCAACGGCGACATCCAGCCTACCGACCTGGTCGCGCAGCTCAAGCCGAAGATCGACGAGTTCGCCAGCCAGTTGCCTGTCGGTTACGAGGTGGCCACAGGTGGTACGGTGGAGGAGAGCAGCAAGGCACAAGGGCCGATTGCCAAGGTCATCCCGCTGATGCTGTTCCTCATGGCGACGTTCCTGATGATCCAGCTGCACAGTGTGCAGAAGCTGTTTCTGGTGGTCAGCGTGGCGCCGCTGGGGTTGATCGGTGTGGTCGTGGCACTGGTGCCGACGGGCACGCCCATGGGCTTTGTGGCGATTCTCGGGATACTCGCGCTGGCGGGGATCATCATTCGTAACTCGGTCATTCTGGTGACCCAGATCGATGAGTTCGAAGCGCAGGGCTACTCACCCTGGGATGCGGTGCTCGAAGCCACCAACCACCGTCGCAGGCCGATCTTGCTGACTGCTGCAGCGGCCAGCCTGGGCATGATCCCGATCGCTCGCGAGGTGTTCTGGGGGCCGATGGCCTACGCCATGATTGGCGGCATCATCAGCGCAACGCTGCTGACGCTGCTGTTCCTGCCGGCGCTTTACGTGGCCTGGTACAAGATCCGCGAGCCACAGCACAGCGAAGAACCTGCGGCGTGACTTTTGTGGGGGCTGGGTACGACAGCCCCCATGAACGCTTCGAACTGCTAATCAAAAATGGTTATATAAAAATTCTTAAAGAGTATTTTTAAGAATAACTACGCCTGTCTACTATCGCTCCCAAGCCAGGCGCCAATCCCCTTCAAACATGTCTGCCCGGCACCTCACTCACAGGAGAGCGAGCATGAGTGCATCAGTGCGCAGCATCGACGGTCAGGACGAAGCCACCATTTTGCGTGAGATCCAGAGCGCCTTGCGCGATCTGCGTTTCGGTGCGGTGGAAATCACCGTGCACAACGCCCAGGTCGTGCAGATCGAGCGTAAGGAGAAGTTCCGCCTGCAACAGCCCGGCAACAAACCCAGCTGATCACGCACCTCACGCAAAATTAGAAAAATGCCAATCGGGAGCTTCACCATGTCCATCCGCCGTTATGCACTCGCCGCTTTGGCCAGTGCTGTTTTTGCCGGTTCCGCCATCGCCAAGGACTACGAACTGCTGAACGTTTCCTACGACCCGACCCGTGAGCTGTATCAGCAATACAATGCTGAATTCATCAAGCATTGGCAGCAGTCGCACCCGGACGACAAAGTGAAGATCCAGCAGTCCCATGGCGGCTCGGGCAAACAGGCCCGCGCGGTAATCGACGGCCTGCGCGCCGACGTGGTGACCCTGGCCCTGGCGGGTGACATCGACGAGATCGCCAAGCTGGGCAAGGCCTTGCCGGAGGACTGGCAGAAGCGCCTGCCGGACGCCAGCACCCCGTACACCTCGACCATCGTGTTCCTGGTGCGCAAGGGCAACCCGAAAGGCATCAAGGACTGGGGTGACCTGATCAAGAAGGACGTTTCGGTCATTACCCCCAACCCTAAAACCTCCGGTGGCGCTCGCTGGAACTTCCTCGCTGCCTGGGCCTACGGCCTGAAGCAAGGTGGCAGCGAAGCCAAAGCCAAGGACTACGTGCAGGAGCTGTTCAAGCACGTGCCGATTCTGGATACCGGCGCCCGTGGCTCGACCATCACGTTCGTCAACAACGGCCAGGGTGATGTGCTGCTGGCCTGGGAAAACGAAGCTTTTCTGGCGCTGAAGGAGGACGGCGGGGCCGACAAGTTCGAAATCGTCGTGCCTTCGCTGTCGATCCTGGCAGAACCCCCTGTGGCGGTGGTCGACAAGAACGCTCAGAAGAAGGGTAATGAACAGATCGCCGAGGCGTACCTCAAGCACCTGTACAGCCCGGCTGGCCAGAAAATCGCTGCCGAAAACTTCTACCGCCCACGTGACGCGAAGGTCGCAGCCGAATTCGGCAAGCAATTCCCTAAACTGGATCTGGTAACCATCGACAAGGACTTCGGTGGCTGGAAGACGGCACAGCCCAAATTCTTCAATGATGGCGGTGTGTTCGACCAGATCTATCAGGCGCAATAAGCGGCCATGGAACAGCGGGGCCGCCTTGCGGCCCAGGATTCACAAGCCTGCACCCGCCTGGCATGACTGCCGGGCTTGGTGCGTTCAACCAGGGATCTTTATGTCACGTCGCATTTCCCCTGTCATACCCGGCTTCGGGCTGACACTGGGCTACACCTTGGTGTATCTCAGCCTGATTGTGCTGATACCGCTGGCCGCCATGTTCGTGCATGCCGCGCAGCTTACCTGGGAGCAGTTCTGGAACATCATCAGTGCGCCGCGTGTGATCGCCGCGCTCAAGCTGAGTTTCGGCACCGCCCTGTTCGCGGCCATCATCAATGGTGTCATCGGTACCCTGCTGGCTTGGGTGCTGGTGCGCTATACCTTTCCTGGGCGCAAGATCATCGATGCGATGATCGACCTGCCGTTCGCTCTGCCCACTGCCGTTGCTGGTATCGCCCTGACCGCGCTTTATGCCCCGGCAGGCTGGGTCGGTCAGTTCGCCACCGACCTGGGCTTCAAGATCGCCTACACCCCTCTGGGCATCACCCTGGCGCTGACCTTCGTCACCCTGCCGTTCGTGGTGCGTACCGTGCAACCGGTGCTGGCGGACATCCCGCGGGAAGTCGAAGAGGCTGCTGCCTGCCTGGGCGCCAAACCACTGCAGGTGTTCCGCCACGTACTGGCACCGGCCCTGCTGCCGGCCTGGCTCACCGGGTTTGCCCTGGCCTTTGCCCGTGGTGTGGGCGAGTACGGTTCGGTGATCTTTATTGCCGGCAACATGCCGATGAAGACCGAGATTCTGCCGCTGCTGATCATGGTCAAGCTCGACCAATACGACTACACCGGCGCGACTGCCATCGGCGTGCTGATGCTGGTGGTTTCCTTCATCCTGCTGCTGCTGATCAACCTGCTGCAGCGCCGCATTGAAACCCCTTGAAGGAGGCCGGCATGTCCAGTTCATCCCTGACTACCGCCGACGCCAATGCCGCACGGCGTGGCAGCGCCACCTCGCGGCGCATCCTGATCGGCCTCGGCTGGCTGGTGTTCGCACTGTTTCTGCTGCTGCCACTGGTGATCGTGGTGTCGCAGGCGCTGAAGAACGGTTTCGGCACCTTCTTCGAGGCGATCTTCGAGCCTGATGCCTTGTCGGCGCTGAAGTTGACGCTGCTCGCGGTCGTCATCTCGGTGCCGCTGAACCTGGTATTCGGCGTCAGCGCCGCCTGGTGCGTGAGCAAGTACACCTTCCGTGGCAAGAGCATCCTGGTCACCCTGATCGACCTGCCGTTCTCGGTATCGCCGGTCATCGCCGGCCTGGTCTACGTGTTGATGTTCGGCGCCCAAGGCTTGTTCGGGCCTTGGCTGCAGGATCACGACATTCAGATCGTCTTCGCTTTGCCGGGCATCGTGTTGGCGACCATCTTCGTCACCGTGCCCTTCGTTGCCCGTGAGCTGATCCCGCTGATGCAGGAGCAAGGCACCCAGGAAGAGGAGGCTGCGCGCCTGCTCGGCGCCAACGGCTGGCAGATGTTCTGGCACGTGACCCTGCCGAACATCAAGTGGGGCCTGATCTACGGTGTGGTGCTTTGTACCGCGCGGGCCATGGGCGAATTCGGTGCGGTATCTGTGGTCTCGGGCCATATCCGTGGCGTCACCAATACCTTGCCGCTGCACGTGGAGATCCTCTACAACGAGTACAACCACGTCGCGGCCTTCAGTGTGGCCAGCCTGTTGCTGATCCTGGCGCTCTTCATCCTGCTGCTCAAGCAGTGGAGCGAGAACCGTATTAACCGCCTGCGCCATAGCGCAGCGGAGGAATAAGTCATGTCGATCGAAGTTCGTAACGTCAGCAAGCGCTTCAACAGCTTCCAGGCCCTGGACAACATCAACCTGGATATCCACAGCGGTGAGCTGGTGGCCCTGCTCGGCCCCTCAGGCTGTGGCAAGACCACCCTGCTGCGCATCATCGCCGGCCTGGAAACGCCGGACGACGGCAATATCGTGTTCCATGGCGAAGACGTATCCGGCCACGATGTACGCGATCGCAACGTCGGTTTCGTGTTCCAGCACTACGCGCTGTTCCGCCACATGAGCGTGTTCGACAACGTTGCCTTCGGCCTGCGCATGAAGCCCAAGGGCGAGCGCCCGAGCGAGAGCAAGATTGCCGAGAAGGTGCATGAACTGCTGAACATGGTGCAGCTGGACTGGCTGGCGGACCGCTACCCCGAACAGCTGTCCGGTGGCCAGCGCCAGCGTATCGCCCTGGCCCGCGCATTGGCGGTGGAGCCCAAGGTGCTGCTGCTCGATGAACCGTTCGGTGCCCTCGATGCCAAGGTGCGCAAGGAATTGCGCCGCTGGCTGGCGCGTTTGCACGAGGACATCAATCTGACTTCGGTATTCGTGACCCACGACCAGGAAGAGGCCATGGAAGTGGCCGATCGCATCGTGGTGATGAACAAGGGGGTGATCGAGCAGATCGGCTCCCCAGGGGAAGTGTATGAAACACCGGCCAACGACTTCGTCTACCACTTCCTCGGCGACTCCAACCGCCTGGCGTTGAGCGAGGGTCATCATGTGCTGTTCCGGCCACACGAGGTGTCGCTGTCGCGCCATGAAACAGAAGGGCACCACGCCGCCGAGGTGCGTGATATCCGGCCATTGGGCGCGACTACCCGGGTGACCTTGAAGGTGGAAGGGCAAAGCGAGCTGATCGAGGCCGAGGTGGTCAAGGATCACGACAGCCTGACCGGCCTGGCGCGAGGTGAAACACTGTTCTTCAGGCCGAAGGTCTGGCAGAAGGTGGCGGATATCTGAGCCGCGTAAACGATTTGGGGCCGCAGAGCGGCCCCAATAACGCTGAAAGGTTGGCATTCTCGTATTGATTTTTGGTTATTAGCAAATGCCGACTTATTCCTTTACCAATATAAGCGCCTCCCTATACTTTGCCTCTCAGCACACAAATTCACAGGAGGCGCCCCCATGCGCAATGAGTCCATTCGCTACCTGATTGTGCCGGGTTGGCAAGGCTCGCCAGACAATCATTGGCAGAGTCACTGGCAGCGCACCTTGCCCAACAGCGCGCGGGTCGAGCAGCAGGACTGGCTTACCCCACAGCGCCAGGACTGGGTGCAGGCGTTGGAGCAGGCAATCGCTGCCGAACCCTCGCCAGTGATACTCGTTGCCCATAGCCTGGGCTGCATCACGGTCGTCCATTGGGCTGCCCAGGCCACGCCGGCCTTGCTGCGGCGCGTGCGCGGCGCGCTGTTGGTTGCCCCGGCGGATGTCGAGCGGCCGACCTGCTCGCCCGCCCTGCGCAACTTCGCGCCAATGCCGCTGCAGGCCCTGCCGTTTCCAAGCCAGGTGATCAGCTCGGACAACGACCCGGCCGTGAGCGTGCCGCGCGCCCTGTACCTGGCGCAGGCTTGGGGCGCAGAAGCGGGGTTGCTGAGCAATGCAGGGCATATCAACGTCAAATCCGGGCATGAGCGCTGGGAGCAGGGTTTTGCCTACCTGTATCGCTTGCAAAGCCGTGTGGAACAGCGCGCGCTGCGCCGCGCCTGACCGGCACCCCTGTCTATCGTTTGCCTGACGCCCAGCCCGCAGAGGCCTGGGCGGGAGTTAGTCATGACTTTTCAAAACCCGTTTGGCCAGCCGCTGCTGACTTTTCCTGAACTGGACAAGAGCCCGCTCAGCATTCGTGCCAAGGCGCTGGTGTTCATCGACCCACGCTCGCAGCAGGTGCGTCAGGCGCTGGAATACCTGGCACCGCAAGCCCTGCCGGTGCTGATCCGCGGTGAGACGGGGACCGGCAAGGAGTTGCTGGCACGGCAAATTCACCGGGCCAGTGATCGTGCTGGGCTCTTCGTCTCGGTAAACTGCGCGGCCATCAGCCCTACCTACGCCGATGCCGAGCTGTTCGGCTACAGTGCTGGCACCCATGGTGGCACCGCCAGCAGCCGGGCGGGCTGGTTCGGCTCGGCCAACGGCGGCACGCTGTACCTGGACGAAATCGCCGACTTGCCGTTGGCGATCCAAAGCAAGCTGCTGGCCGCGCTGGAAAACCGCGAGGTCACCCGCGTCGGCGCGCATCAGCCGCAGCCGGTGGACGTGCGATTGGTGGCTGCGACCAGCATTGACCTGGCGCGGGTTGTAAAAGCGGGCAGATTCAACGGACGCTTGTACCAGTACTTGCGCGAGGGCGCGCTGGAGCTTCCTCCGTTGCGTGAGCGCTGCGGCGATATCCTGCCGTTGGCTGAGTATTTCGTGGGCATCTACTGTGCACGCCTGCAGCGCCCGGTGCCGTTGATCAGCGAAGCGGCCCAGCAGGTGCTCGAAGCCCACGCATGGCCCGGCAATACCCGCGAACTGGAGAACATCATCCACTTCGCCCTGCTGGTCAATGACAGTGAACAGATCCACCCAGAGGACCTCGACCTGCCGAACACCGCACGCTAGACGTCGCTCATAAGCAAAGTGGGTAATGGCATTCTGCTTTTGGAATAAGCAGCTAATTAAAAGGTATTGTTGCGGAATAAAAATTCTCGGTATCTTGCGCTCCACGCCCGCTGATGAAACGGTTGGGCACCTGACTTCGCCATCACCGATGGCCCAGAGACAAAACAAGGACCACCATGAAGAAGACCCTGCTGACCACCGCCCTGGCCGCTGCCCTGTCGTTCTCCGGCCTGGCTGCCGCCGCCGAAAAACTGGTGGTTGCCGCTACCCCTGTGCCCCACGCCGAAATTCTGGAGCTGATCAAGCCGACCTTGGCCAAGGAAGGCGTGGACCTGCAGATCAAGGTCTTCACTGACTACGTACAACCCAACGTACAGGTAGATCAGAAGCGTCTGGACGCTAACTACTTCCAGACCCTGCCTTACCTGAAGAGCTTCAACGAAGGTAAAGGTACCCATCTGGAAACCGTGATCGGCGTGCACGTCGAGCCGTTCGGTGGCTACTCGAAGAAGATCAAGAACCTGTCCGAACTCAAGGATGGCGCTACCGTTGCCATTCCTAACGAAGGCAGCAACAGTGGCCGCGCCCTGATCCTGCTGCAGAAGGCTGGCCTGATCACCCTGAAAGATCCTAAAAACGCCCTGGCCACTCCGAAAGACATTGCCGAGAACCCGAAGAACCTGAAGTTCAAGGAACTTGAGTCGGCCATGCTGGCGCGTGTGCTGGACCAGGTGGACCTGGACATGATCAACACCAACTACGCCCTGGAAGCTGGCCTGAACCCGGCCAAAGATGCGTTGGTGATCGAGGGTAGCGATTCGCCGTACGTGAACTTCCTGGTGGCCCGCCCGGACAACAAGAACAGCGAGGCGATGCAGAAGCTGGCCAAGGCCCTGACCAGCCCTGAGGTCAAGGCATTCATCGCCAAGAAGTACAGCGGTGCGGTGCTGCCGGCGTTCTGATACGCCTGCTTACCCCTTGTACGAAAAACGCCGACGCATTTGCGTCGGCGTTTTTTTTGCGGTGGCCCAACGCTCAGCGTTGGCTACCCAGTGCCCGGCTCAATGCCAGCAGCCACAGCAGTTGTTCGTTGGCGTCAGTCGGGCAGGGGCTTTTCATCGTTATCGTCCTTGTAGTGTGATGGCCATGCGGATCGCAATCTGAAGCTCTTGGAGAAGCCGACCCGAAGAAAAGTTTCCATCACTCTGTCGGCACCAGACGCAAGGTAGTGTGAGCCGGTATCACCCCCATCTGGGCGCGCTGATATTGCCCCTCGATATAGCCTTCAGCCTGGTCCGAATAGTGGCGGTCAAACGGCACGCCACTTTGCCCGACCGGGTTGCTGGTCAAGGCCTGGCCAACGTCGGCGAAGTCGATCAGCCGTCGTGTCGAAGGCCCATACGTCACCGGCCACGGCGCCGGCCCGATTTTCGCTGACAGGTTATTGGGCACTTCATGGGTGCCCGGTGCGGCAAATGGGCCGACGTTGAACAGCAGGTTCAACGGTTTTTTAACACCCAGTGGATGGTTGTGCGTCAGGGTATGCGCCTTGCCCCATTGCCAGCTGGCTGGGTCTTTGCCAAAGGTTTCACGCAGGTGCGCGAGGGTTTGCTGCCAGGCGATGCGCACGATGGCGGTGCGGTCGGTACGTTGGTTGGCGCCGCGCGTGTCCCACCACGGTGATTGCGCGTCCGCTGCCAAGCGTGGCAGGGCAGAGTCGATGGTCCGGGTACTGATGAGCACCGGGAACCAGGTGTCGCCCAGCTCGTCATGCAGCGCGGCATGGGCCAACTGGTAGAGAAACTGGTTGAACAGCGTGGCGCTGGTCGAGTCCAGCGGGTGATCTCCGCGCCAAGCGGCCAGTTGCTCGACCAGCTCCTTTTCCTCCTCGCCCTGGGCGATGTCGCGCAGGGTCGCGAGCAGGGGCGCCAGGGTGCGTGGGCCGTAGTCGTTGGCGGTGTCCAGTTGCAGCGCCTGGCTGTTCTGGATATCCCACTTCACCTGCGGGTTGGCCAGGTGGCGCTCCAGCTGACGGCCCCGGTCTGGCAAGTTGTAATAGCCCGGTATCGGTACCGCCGCTGGCGGCTGGTAATTGGCTGAAACGATGTAACCGCTGGCCGGGTTTTCCTGCTGTGGATTGACGCTGAATGGATAGAAACCCAGCTTGTCGGCCTGGGCGCTCGCGCCATCGAGGATGAACGACGGGTTGACGCCATCCGGGCGGATCGGCAGTTGCGCCGCCGCCCACCAACCAATGTCGCCACCTGCACTGGCCCAGACGAAGTTGAGCCCAGGCGCCTGAACCATGGCCGCCGCCTCGCGCATCTTGGCAAGGGAGTCGGCACGGTTGAGCTGATAGAAGCCTTCGAGGATCGGATTCTCGGTTTCCAGAAAGGCCCACCACATGGCAATTGGCGTCGTGCCGGCGGTCGCGCCCAGCACGTCGTTGACGATCGGCCCGTGGGGTGAGCGGCGCAGGCTGATGACGACCGGCTGCTCGCCTTTGACGGCGATTTTCTCCTCAGTCTTTTCCAGTGTTCGCCATTGGCCGTTGACCATGACCTGATCGCTGTCTGCCGGGTTGGTCTTTTCCGCAATCAGGTCGACGTCGTCGTTCTGGAACATGGTCAGGCTCCAGCCGAAGTCGCGATTGTGACCGAGCAGCGCGAACGGGTTCAGCGCCTGGAAGTAGCCGTACAGGTTGAACCCTGGCGCCGACAGCTCGGCCTCGTACCAGACGGCCGGCACCGCGAAGCTGATGTGCGGATCGCCGGCCAGCAGTGGCTTGCCGCTGCGGGTACGGCCGCCGGCCACTGCCCAGGCATTGCTGCCTTCGAATTGGGGAATGCCGGCATCGCCAAGGGCTTCGTGGCTGAGGCGGGCGAGGGCTTCAAGGCCCTGCCAATCGGCCGTCGCCAGCGGGGTGCCCAACGCGCCGTCAGGTTGCCAGTCGAGGTCGAACATCTTCAGGTACTGCGGCCCGAGCTGGTCGCGGATATAGGTCAAGGCAGGCTCGGTGCGGAACGCGGCGGCAAAACTGTAGGCCAGGTAGCCGGCGATGCTCAGGGTATCCTCAGCGGTGAACGGCCTGGGCGTGATGCCGATCAGGTCGAACTCCATGGGCTTGGGGTGGCTCGCTTGCCAGGCGTTGATGCCATCGAGGTAGGCTTGCAGGGCCTTGTACGCGGGGGACTGGCGGTCCAGCCGCTGCACCATCAGCGCCGCTTGATCACGGATGCGCAGGCTGCGGAACAGGGTATCGGTGGGCAGCAGCTTTTCGCCCAACACCTCGGCCAGCTCTCCGCGGGCCAGGCGGCGCATGATTTCCATCTGGAACAATCGGTCCTGGGCATGCACGTAGCCAAGGGCGCGGTACAGGTCTGCTTCGTTCTGCGCCTGCAGGTGCGGCACGCCGCGGGTGTCATAGCGCACACTGACCGGGGCCTGCAGGCCGGCGATCGCTACCTCGCCGTCACGCTGCGGCAGTTTGCCGTGCACGTACCAGTAACCGGCACCGGTGGCCATGGCCACTACCACGGCTAACAGGGTCAGGCTGCGCTTCATCGAGGCTCCTTGTGCATTCGAGCGGAAATTGTGGTCCGATCTTCGGCGGATTTGCGCAAAGAGCATAGCCCTCTAGAGGAGTTTCCATGTTTCTCAGCGAAAAACAGAAAATGCTTAGTGGTCAGCTCTACCATGCCGGCTGCCCCGAGTTGCAGGCCGAGCAAATCGCCACCAAGCACTGGATGCAGCGCTACAACACCAGCGTCGACCTGCTTAACGAAGCCCGCAACGGCTTGCTTGCCGAGCACTTCGGCCATGTGGGCGAAGGCACGGTCATTCGCCCACCGTTCTATTGCGACTACGGCTACAACATCAGCGTCGGCCGCAATACCTTCATGAATTTCAACTGCGTGATCCTGGACGTGCTGCCGGTACGTATCGGCGATGATTGCCAGATCGGCCCGGCGGTGCAGATCTACACCGCCGATCACCCGCTCGATCCTGAAATTCGGCGTACCGGGCTGGAGAGCGGAAGGCCAGTGACCATCGGCAACAATGTGTGGATTGGTGGCGCGGCGATCATCCTGCCGGGGGTGAGCATTGGCGACAATGCCGTGGTCGGTGCAGGTAGCGTGGTGACCCGCGATGTGCCCGCGGGTGTGACGGTGGTGGGGAACCCGGCGCGGGTGCGAGGGTGATATGAAAAGCCCTGCGGTGTTGCCGCGGGGCTTGGTGTCAGGCAGGTTTGAAGCCGGGTTTGCCGTTGGCGGCGCGCCATTCTTTTATACGGTTTACGATGCCTCGAGGGCTCTTGTCCGAGTTTGCTGGAGGCCTAGTAAGGACGTCTGCTCCATCTGGGTGCTCTGTGATTTTCCTAAAGTTGAAAACAATCATGTCTCGAAAACTTTCCAACTCAGCGCCGCGACGGCCTGCGCGATTCTCGTATAGCTCTGTTATGAGTGTGAGGAATTCATCTTCTGTGTAATCCTCCAATTTTTCCTTGAGGGTCATTGATTGCTCTCCTTGTGGTGATCAATATGAACTCGAGGCGTCATGAGCAATAGATTGTCCAAATCATACACAGCGCCACCGTTTGCGATTTCATGCTTGTGATGGGTCTCTATTTTTGTCCGTCTTTCAACCCAATGGCTCTCGGGTGCGAATGGATATCTATCGGACACCCGCTATCTACCAGGGGCAATAGCACCCTACGGCCAAGGTATCGGTGGCCTGCACGGGGCGTGATGCGAGCAACGCCTTGATGATCGGTTCGATGAAGCTGTTGCTGGCATTGCACACTGCGCCTTCGCTGTAAGGGCCGAAATAGGCGAGGTTGCCCTGGTGGTCCCAGATGGCCACGGCGGGGGAGGCGGGCAGGTGTTCGCTGCCTGGCACGTTGGCGATGGGCTGCAGGCTGTTCAGGTTGGCGGGCAACAGGCCGTGGCTGCCGGGCTTTTGCAGCACGTGGAAGGCCACGTCCTGGCTGGCGAACTGGCTGACCAGGTCGCCCAGGTGCTGCTGGTTGCTGACGTTGCACGGGCAGGCAGGGTCCCAGAAATGCACCACGCGGATCGGGCCGGGGCCGGCCAGCTCGGCGGGGAGCTGCAGCTGGCTGCCATTGAACAGCGTGACCTGGTTGCCGAACGGGCGCAGGTAGCGGGCCTGGAAGGTGGTGTAGGCCTGCCAGAGGATGACGGCGCCAACCAACAAGGCAAATACCGTGCACAGCGGTTTGATGATTCGGCTATTCATGACCAGTCGGTGGACCTTTGTGGGAGCGGGCCAGCATTCAGGCTTTGTGCAAGACAGGGGTTGCTCAAAGGTGAGCAAGCTTGCCACGACGCCGCCCAGAGCTGAAGATTCCAGATCAATACTTGCATCAATGTGGATGTACCCGATGCCCGCTGCTTTTCACCCTGACCGCCTGCGCGCCAGCCTCGCGCCCCTTGGCAAACGCCAACCTTTATCCGTGCAGGCGCAGGATTATCAGCGCTTCTACGGCCTGAATCTGTCGACGCAGAGCTGGCTGGGCGGTTTTCAGGCTGCGGGTTTCGAGCTGGTGGGGCAAGTCTGGCTGCCGGCTCAGCCTGTGGCGACAGTGTTTCTGTTGCATGGCTACTACGATCACATGGGCCTCTATCGCCATGTGATCGAATGGGCAATCAAGCAGGGTTATGCCGTTATCAGCTGCGACCTGCCTGGCCATGGCCTGTCCAGTGGTGAGCGCGCCAGCATCACTGATTTCGCCCTCTACCAACAGGTGCTCGATGCCCTGTTCGAGCAGGCGCGCGGCCTTGATTTGCCGCACCCCTGGCACCTGTGCGGGCAGAGCACGGGCGGCGCCATCGCCGTCGATCACCTGTTGCATCAGGGGCTACAGAGCCCGGTTGATGGCCAGGTCATTCTGCTTGCGCCGCTCGTGCGCCCACGCGCGTGGCTGTGGTCGAAACTCAGTTATCGAGTGTTGCGCCACTTCGTCAATGGCATTGAGCGGCGCTTCAGCGAGAACAGCAATGACCCGACGTTCCTGCCGTTCCTGGAGGCCGACCCGCTTCAGCCTCGGCGCCTGCCGACAGCCTGGGTCGGCGCGTTGATGGCCTGGGTCAAGCGGATCGAGGCTGCACCCTGCAGTGCGCGGCGACCATTGATCGTGCAGGGGCAGGCTGACGGCACAGTGGACTGGCCCTACAACCTCGAAGTGCTCAAGGCCAAGTTCGCCGAGCCCCAGATACTGCTGCTGCCCGAAGCCCGTCACCACCTGGCCAACGAACTGCCGGCCATCCGCCAGCGCTATTTCGACTTCATCGACCAGCGCCTGGGCTGATCACTTGAGGTTCGCGCCGCTCTGGCCGACTGCCAGGCCGGCGCGCACAGCTGCCACGGCGGCTTGGTAGTACGCTTTGCCTTCGGGTGACTCGGCGAAGGTGGCGAACTCTTCCAGCTCGGCGTCGGACAGGTCGCGGTACACGTATAGCAACGTGTTGTTGAGGTCTTCGCCAATCTGGTTCATCAGCCGCTGGCGCTGGCCTTCGAGCAGGCCTTGGGCCTGGCCACCGCCGAACAGGCCGGGGATCATCGAACTGAGGCTGTCGGCCGCTACGCCGGCGATCGCCAGGCTAACCTCGGCACCGGCTTCGCGGGCCGGGAGCGCCTGAGCCAGGTGCCCGATGATCAGCAGACGGTCATCACTGGCCTGGATTTTCGGCAAGCCCTTGGCGTGCTTGGCCAGTTGGTCCTTGCGCGTGGCCAGCAGTTCGGCAGCTACGATCTTGCGCCCCAGCGGTGACTGGAAAAAGGCCAGTGCCGGCGCAGGGTCGGGCAGCGCGCTGCGCAATTGTGCCTGGGCACGGCGGTCCATGGCCTCAGCCTGGAAGCGCTGATTGCTGTTGCTGACCAGCGCCTGGTAAACCGCAGGCGGCAGGCTGTTGCGGTAGCGCTGCTGGGCGGCGCTCACGGCATCATTGAAGTGGGCGCGCTGGTCGGGCCAGCCGGCGGCCTTGTAGAGCTGATCGAGGCTGTCTGCCCAGACAGGCACGGTGCAGATCATCAGCAAAATCAGGGAAAACAGACGGCGCATTCAGGACTCCTGTCGGCAGATGGCTATTGTCCTTGGCTCGGCGCCGGTTTGTCGAGATAGGGGCGTGTTTCTCGGCCAAGTGGCGCTGTGCGAGGGCATGGCTAATGGATATGATGCGCGCCATGCATATCTCCCCTGAAAACCCGATGCTTGCAGCCGTCGTTGACGATCTGGCCACCCGTGGCTGGTCGCAGCAGGCCCTTTTCCTGCCCGCTGAGCTGGTCGGCGCGCTTGCGGCCGAGTGTCGTCGGCGTGATGCCGAAGGCCAGCTCAACCCTGCTGGGGTGGGGCGCGGTGTGGCCCAGGAGGTGCGCGAGGCGATCCGCGGGGACCAGATCCAGTGGATCGACCCGGGTCAGGCCCAGGCCTGCGATCAGTACCTTGAAGCGATGGACCAGCTGCGTCTGGCCATCAACCAGGGCCTGTTCCTGGGCCTTGAAGACTTCGAGTGTCACTTCGCCCTGTACCCGGCAGGTGCGTTCTACCGTCGCCACCTTGACCGTTTTCGCGACGACGACCGGCGCATGGTTTCGGCCGTGCTTTACCTCAATGAAAACTGGCAGCCGCAGGATGGTGGCCAGTTGCGCATGTTCCTGGCTGACGCTGTCGAGCATGATGTGCTGCCCGTGGCCGGTTGCCTGGTGGTGTTTCTATCGGGTGAAGTGCCTCATGAAGTCTTGCCTGCGGGGCGTGAGCGGCTTTCGTTGACGGGGTGGTTCCGGCGCCGTGGTAATGACCCGTTCTGACCCGCCCAAGGTGCTGGTCAGCGCCTGCCTGCTGGGGCAACCGGTGCGCTATGACGGGCGCGCCAGCGGCCATCCTGATCTGTTGCAGCGCTGGCAGGCTGAAGGGCGTGTGGTGCCGTTGTGCCCGGAGGTGGCGGGTGGCCTGCCCACACCGCGCCCGCCCGCGGAGATACCGGGCGGGCAGGGCGGCGAGGTGCTCGATGGCGCCACGCAGGTGCTGACGATCGATGGCGAGGACGTAAGCGCGGCCTTTCTTGCCGGTGCCCGGCAGGCGCTGGCGCTGGTGCGTCGGCATGGCATCCGGGTGGCGGTGCTCAAGGCGGGCAGCCCTTCGTGTGGCAACCGCTTGACCTACGATGGCACGTTCGCTGGGGTGAAAGTGCCAGGGCAGGGGGTGACCACCGCACTGCTGCGGCGGGAGGGCGTGCTGGTGTTCAGTGAACTGGAGTTGGAAGAGGCCCAGCGAGCGCTGGCTGGGCTGTCAGCGTAGTTGGGTGCTGGCCCGTTCGCGAGGGTTACCCGCGAATGGCTGTGCAGGCAATAACGGACTTACTCTCCGGTAGCCGTCTGCTGCACACCCTTGAACCACTTCTGCTCAAGCTCCGCTGTTCGGCCGCTGTCCTTGAGGCGCTGCAGCGCGTTGTTCACCGCGCTCTCGAACGCCGGGTTGTCTTTCTGGAACGGGATGACCAGTTTCCTCTCGCCAAAAGGCTGGCTCAGGTCAAACGGTGTGTCGGCCTTGGGGGCATTTTCCGCTGGGGTCAGGGTGATGTCGTATTTGCCCGTTTCAACACCGGGAAGTATCTCGGCCTCAGGTGTTTCAATGAACTCGACACGCAGGTCCAGTTGTTTGGCCAGCTCTTGGCCGAACTCGATCTCAAAGCCGGTCAGGTGCTCGTTTTCCTTGAAGGCATACGGCGAGTTGTCGGCCTGTACGGCAATGCGCAGTTCGCCCCGGTCGGCGATTTCGTCTATCAGCTCGGCTTGAGCCAATGGCGTGATCAGTACTGCCAGCAGTACACCCAGCGTCGAACGCATCTAATGCCCCTTTTCTTTGGCAAATGAATAACTTTCGCCACGACTTTCTTCCTCGTCGTGGTCGAGCGCAGCCTATGACCTTGAAGCCTTGGCGATGTTTAACCCTAACTGAAATTTTTCTCTTTGTGGGCTATGGTGGACTTCCGCCGCCGTTCGTTTGCAGGTGGCGGTCAATGAGTGAATCACAGGAGAAGTGAATGAACAGCCTATTTTCGCGTGCTGCCGTAGCCGGTCTGCTGATGGGGGCCTCGGTACTGGCCAGCGCTGCGGATGCGCTGAAGAGCCAGGAGCCGCCCAAGGATGCCAAGGTCTTCATCGTTTCCCCCGCTGATGGTGCAACGGTCGACAAGACCTTCACCGTCAAGTTTGGCATCGAAGGCATGGGGCTCAAACCTGCGGGTGACCAGACCCCGCACACCGGTCACCACCACCTGCTGGTGGATGTGGACAAGGAGCCTGCAGCCGATCAGCCACTGCCGACCAGCTTGATGCCTGAAGGCGGTGCAGCGCTGCCAGCCGGCCCACAGGTGCTGCACTTCGGCAAGGCCCAGACCGAGACCACCCTTACCCTGACGCCGGGCAAGCACACCCTGCAGTTGGTGCTGGGTGACCGGTATCACGTACCGTTCAAGCCAAGCGTTGAGTCGAAGAAGATCACGGTCGAAGTGAAGTAAGCCGACGCCGCTGGCATCGCTAAGGGGGGCGGGCTTGTTGGCCGAACTATAAAGGTGGCCATCAAGTTCGAGGCCCCTCGGCTAAGCGGTTGGGGCCGCTTTGCGGCCCATCGCCGGCAAGCCGGCTCCCACAGAATGGACTGCCCCCCAAAAGTTGGACAGCTTTAGGCTGCAGCCCGAGTCCTGTACTCCACAGGGCTCAGGCCATTGAGCCTGAGCTTGATGCGATCATGGTTGTAGTAGTGAATGTACTCATCCAGACCCGCTCTCA